>DATHTS010000854.1:0-2237 GCA_035462935.1 Pyrinomonadaceae bacterium | reverse complement strand
CAACAACTCACTTTGGATAAAATTCAGTCATAACTTTTTATTGAGGCGTTACCTTGACGGATTAGCGTTTTTACCGGATAGATTCTGCTTTGACCGTATTTCACATTTTTGGCAGTTTTTTTATTCGACAATACCTTTCAAAAGAACTCCGACCGCGTAAGCTAAAACCGCTGCAAGAGCGCCGACAAAAAAGGTTTCCGAACCGGAGCGCATCCACGAAGCGGTTGACCATCGGCTTTTGACCGAACCGATGATAAAGAATGTGATGCCCGTCAGAACAGAAGAGATAAAGAATTTGTCTGCGATGTCGAAAAGATACGGCAGAAGCGGAATCAAACCGCAGATGATAAATGCCGAAAAAGTGCTGGCGGCGGCTTTCCAGGGCGAGCGGATTTCCGCCGGAAGCCCGTATTCTTCCGTAAGCATCGTCTGCACCCAGCGGTCTTTATCGGAAGTTATTAATTCGACCGCTTTTTCTAGTTCTTCGCCTTCAAAGCCCTTTTCCTTGTAAATCTGGCGGATTTCTTCGCGCTCGCCTTCGGGAGCGATTTTGATATGACGATATTCGATTTGTTCGAGACGTTTGTAATCGTCCTGTTCGGCGCGTGTTCCCAGATAATTGCTTGCCGCCATCGAAAAACCGTCTGCCGCCAGATTGGCAAAGCCTAGAATCAAAACAATCAAAGGCGAAAGCTGCGCTCCAGCCACGCCGGAAACAACGGCAAAAGTCGTTACCGCGCCGTCAATTCCGCCGTAAATCCAATCGCGAATATAGTTGTGCCTGACATTAGAAAGACGTGATTGAATGGCTTCGACGGAATGATCGTGTTCGAGTTCAGGCATATTTTTTATAAAGAATCGTAGAACGCAATGAGGAATTAGAACATTATGGACAGGATTTACGGAATAATACGCTGTAAATCAAGTTCTTTAATAATTTTCAAGCGTTTTGAGTCCGTGCTTTAGCAGGCTTTTTTTTAGCGAATAGCCGCCTGAAGGCGGGACTCAAAACTTTAAGAAATTTATTTTACAGAGTAATAATTACAAATATAATTCAATCTTTTATCCTTTTGAGCCTGTCTATCTTGTTTAAAATTTTCTGAACAAAATTAGCCCGTTTGCCTGTAATAATTCGGTCTGACGACTTCGACCGAGCAATGCGCCCTGGTTACGATTGCCGAAGAAACGCTGCCCAGAAGATATTTTGTAAAAAAACCGCTAAACTTGGTCGCGCCGATAAAAATCGAATCCGCGCCCCAACCTTCGGCTTCCTCGACGATAACCTGTTTCGGATTCCCCTCGCGCGCCGCGAGCGAAGTGTTTAAACCTCGAAGCCGAAGTTTTTCGACCACTTGACCACCGACTTCTCTGATCCGTTCGTTTTCGATTTCAAGCGAACTGCGGATGCTCGCTGCATCTTCAACAATAATAACTTTCGCTTCGCTTCCTTCTGACCATTTACGACCGGCGACCGCCTCAATGACTTCATTCGCGCCATCCGTTCCGTCATAACCGATGACGATTCGAGTCGGCGAAGGTTCTACTTCCACTTTTCCGCGCGCGACGCGCACCGAGCATTTAGCTTCGGTAACAATTTTCTGCGAAACGCTGCCGATCAAGACACGCTCAAACGCCGTCTGTCCTTTTGCGCCGACGACAATCAAATCAGGCTTGTAATCACCGGCGCGAAAAAGAATCTCCCACGCGGGCGAGCCGTAAGTCGCGTCCGCCGAAACCTGCCAGCCGGGAAACATCGCATTTAGTCTTTCCGCCGCTCTGCGGGACATTTCTCTGGTTTCGTCTAAGACCTCCAGACGTTCTTCATATTTTTTCCGCAAACCTTCGGTAATAAATTCCACCTCTTCACCTGTTCCATTCTGCGGCGGAAGCCAGACTTCGGCGACGCTTATTATCGAAGCCTCGACCGTTTTTTCATTTAAACCCGCGTTCTTTAAATCATCCAAAGCGGCGTCGGCGTCGCTCGAACCGTCGTAAGCAATTAAAATTCGGAAATTTTCGTTCATAAATTTGTCGTTATTATGCAATGGTTTGAAGGCTAAGACAAACTTCCTATTCCGTTTTAATCACTCGCAAAATTTCCGCGACGCTCCAAGCCTGAGCGATACAGCCGCGCGGCGCGTGCGGCGCTTCGGCGTCGAAAATCTCGGAGATTTGCCCGATTCCGGCTTCGCGCAAATGGCGCTCAAAACCTTTCAGCATCTCGCCGATTCGCTCCT
>DATHTS010000853.1:0-4626 GCA_035462935.1 Pyrinomonadaceae bacterium | reverse complement strand
TTGTTATCGGCTTGGTTTTATTGACTTTGCCCCTGGCATTGGTAACCGGTTACGTAGCCAAGCGCCGCGGAAAGAAAGCCGAGAAGAAGGCGGAAGCGGAAAAAGCCAAAGCCGGGGAATCTACCGGCGATAAACCGGCGGAAAAACTCGCTGCGCCTGCCGGAAATTATGAGGATTTAACAAAGGGCGCGGAAGAAACCATCCAGTTTCTAAAAAGCTCGAATCTCGGCGAAAACAATAAAAACGGCAAAGATGTGGTTTATTCACTACCGTGGTATCTGGTGATGGGAGCGCCTAAATCCGGCAAATCTTCTCTTGTTTTAGGTTCAAATCTGCATTTTCAAACTCTTCCCAGCCAGCGTCAATCCGAACAAAAATTTATCCGCCCGACGCGCAGCGTTGACTGGCGCGTAACCAGCGACGCCGTTTTTCTCGATACGGCGGGGCGTTATCAAACCGAAGGCGTTGACGCTGACGAATGGGCTGCGCTGCTGGAAACAATCAAAAAACATCGCGGAAATCGTCCGCTTGACGGTCTGATTTTGACAGTTGACACGGAGAGGCTTTTGCAGGCAGATGAGCGCGAAGTAGAGGAAAAAGCAAAGGTTTTACGCGCACGACTGGATGACGCGAGACAGCGTTTGAAGGTTCGTTTTCCCGTTTATCTGATTTTTACCCACGCAGATGTGATTGAAGGTTTCCGCGATTCGTTCTCGACTTCCAAGCAGGAAGGCAAAACACTTGTTTGGGGCGCGACTATTCCGCTGGAAAAATCCGATAACGCGCAGACGCTTTTCGACGGCGAATATGAAATTCTGCACGATTCGGTAATGAAACGCCGTTTGATGCGGCTCTCCGCGCCGTTTTCGCCGGTTCAGCAGTTAAGAATTTTTAATTTCCCGCTTCATTTCGGCTCGGCTCGCCGCAAACTCGGCGCGTTTGTTACCACGCTTTTCCGCCCGAATCCGTTTAGCGAAAGCCCGTTTTTGCGCGGATTTTATTTTACGGCTGTTCCGGTCAATCGTCCGAAGGTCGCTCCCGGACAAACAATGTCGAATATCCCGATGACCGTCGGGCAAACTTATTTTACCGAGAAGTTTTTCCGCGACGTTCTCCTGCGCGACAAGGATTTGGTGAAGACCTTTCAAGACCAACAGCGGAAACCGCCGATTTGGGGTTGGCTTGCAACCGCTTTGGGCGCGTTTGTAGTTTTGTTTTTGCTTGGATGGGCGATTGTTTCGCTTTACAACAACAAGCAGATGCTCGACGAAGCCAGCGCGAAAGGCGAAGCAATTCTGACCATTTATAAATCGGATGCGGGTAAAAATCCGCTGGAGAAAAACCCGGATGAAACGCGCCGCGAAATTGACGCTCTCGATGATCTGCGCGACGTTTTAGTCCAGCTCGATGATTACGAGCGCAACGGCGCGCCGCTCTCTATGCGAATGGGGCTTTATTCCGGCGATAGGATTTTTAACGAGAAACTTTTGCCGATTTATTTTGCCGCCGTCGAGCAGCGCTTTAAAAAACCGGTTGTCAGAAGAATCGAAGAAGATTTGAAAAAATTCGCGTCGGGTTCAGCAAGCAATCCCACTCAATTATCGTCGCAGGAAGAGGAAAATCTCGGTAAACATTATGATTTGTTGAAATCCTACCTGATGCTGTCGGGTGAATATAAAAATAAAGCGGATTCGACAACTTTGGTGAACACACTAAAAGATTATTGGAGAACCGAATCGAAAGTTCCGGCAGGTTTGGAACAAGTCGCGCTCGAACAACTCGATTTTTACGCCAAGCAGGTTGACCGCCAGGGTTTTCCGCCGATTACACCGGATAAGAATTTAGTTGAAGCGACGCGAAAGAAATTGCAGGCGTTTCCGCCGGTTTTCCGTTATTACAAGCGGAAAGTAACGGAAATTTCCAAAGAGATTGAAGATAAAGTCGGTATAATGTCGGCGGAAAGAATTTTGGCGAGCAACGGCGGCGATACGACTTTTATCGAGTCGAATTACAACGTTCCGGGCGCATACACCTTTGAAGGCTATCAATCAATGAAACAGGCGATTTCCGAAGCCAATCAAAAGCTCAGCGAAGATGATTGGGTAATGGGCGAGCAAGGCAAAAAGGAAATCGCGCAGGCGACCGACGCGAGCAAACTCGAAGAACGCTATTTGCGCGATTACGCCGATCAATGGAAAACCTTTGTTAAGGGTTTGAATGTAAAACCCTACACACGGGAAAATGCCGACGAAGCCTTGCAGTCGTTTTCATCTTCCAACTCGCCGATTGAAATTCTAATGAAGGAAGTTGCCCGCCAGACAAATCTTTCCGGCGAACCGGAAGGGCAAGGTTGGGGAGCCTGGCTTTGGAGTTTCTTCCAGAAGGCGCAAAAAACGGAAACCGGCGGAAACACGCCGCCCGAAAGAGAATTCCGCCCGCTGTTTACATTCATCGGCGAGAAGGGAAAAGAGGACAAAGCTCCGATTGCCACTTATCGAACGGAAATCGGCAAAGTCGCTAACAAATACAGCAGCTTTTCGCCGAATGAAATCGAGCAGGTAGCGCAGGATTTGGCTAAAGAGGACGACTCGAAATTTAAACAACTGCGCGACGCCGAAGGTAAAATCAGCAGTCCTCTGGGTGTTTTCAACGAAACGCCCGCCGGACAGGAACTTGCCAGCTTCCTGAATGAACCGCTCGATAATCTGCGGAATCTTCTCGGCGCGAGCGGCTCGGCGCTGCTCAGTAAGACTTGGGGCGATAAAATTCTGCCGCGAGCCAAAGAGATCGAAAGCGGCTACCCGTTTGAAGCGGGACAGAGCGAATCCGATTTAACGAAACTGACGGCTTTTCTTAATCCGAAAAACGGCGAGTTGACCAAGTTTTATAACGACCGGCTGAAGACTTATTTTGAAGAGGTTGACGGTCAACTCAGGCTTAAAGAAGGAAGCAAAGAGAAATTCAGCGATGAGTTTGTCGCATATTTGAACAATGCTTTCCGGCTTCGCCGCGCTCTCTTTAGCAATGAAAGCGCCACGCCGAAGTTTGATTACGAATTCAAACTTCAGCCGGTCGAAAACGCGATGCTTGAAATCACAATTGACGGAAAGAAAATCAATGAAAAAACAGCTTCCGCCAGATTAACGTTCCCGGCTGATTCGGGCGATACCGGCGTGTTTATGAATTTCGGTTCGACCGGAGGCACGACTTCAACTTCGGGGACGACGCTGCCGTCAAATACTTCCGCAAATTCGGCGAATGCCAACGTCAGTAGTTCAAACACCGCGCCGACAGCAAGTAAACCGCCGCAAAACAATAGCGGTTCGTCGAGCGATTCAAAAACATGGCAGGGAACCTGGGGCTTGTTTAGGTTTTTCGACGACGGCTCGCCGCAAAAACAGGCAAGCGGCGAATACGTTTTGACCTACAATCTCGGCGGTAAAAAAATTACGGCGACTGTTAAGCCTTCAGGCGAAGATTTGTTCAACAAGGAAATTTTCCAAAAGGTTCGCGCGCCGGAGAAATTATTGAAATAAATAACGATTCCAAATTCCAGATTCCAGATTTTTCTTCTAATTTGGAATCTGGAATCTGAAATCTGGAATTCTCGAAATCTATGAACGAAGCCAGAACACAACTAAATTCGGGAAACTTGGGCGGAGCGCTCGAAGCGGCTCTAAATACGGTTAAATCCAATCCGACGGATGCTACGGCGAGGACTTTTTTGTTTGAGCTTTCGTGTTTTTCCGGCGATTGGGATCGCGCCGAACGCCAACTTGACGTTGTCAGCCATCAGGATGTAAACGCAATGATCGGCTCGCAGATTTTCAGACAGAATTTCAACGCCGAGCGCAACCGTTTGCGCCTGTTTTCCGACGGCTTAAAGCCGGAATTTATTCAGCCGCCGCCCGCTTATGTTGAAGACTTACTCGCGGCAAACAACCGCATTCGTGAAGGAAATATGGCGGAGGCGCGGCAGATCCTTGACAAAGTGGAAGAAGATCGCCCGGCGATTGCTTGTAAAGTCAACGGCGAAGAAAAGGAAGATTTCCGCGATTACAACGATTTAACGATGTGCGTTTTTGAAGTCATCGTCAAAGAGGCTTACGTCTGGCTGCCGATGGAGCAAGTCGTCAGCATCGAGTTTTTCGAGCCGAAATCCCTGCGCGACCTTTCTGGCGGCAAGCCAAAGTCGAGGTGAGCAACGGTCTGGCGGGCGAGATGTTTCTGCCCGCGCTTTACGCCAATTCGTGGAAAAGCGACAACGATCAAGTGCGTCTGGGCAGAATGACCGATTGGCGCGACGCGGGCGGCGAAGTTTATATCGGCGAAGGCTTACGGACATTTTGGATGGACGGCGAGGACAAAGCGATTTTGGAACTTAATAAAATCGATATTAATCCGTCCTAAAGTTAAATATAAATTAAAAACTCTCTTACAAAAGATTTATGTATAGTGCTGAGGAATTACAAAAACCGCCTGTTATAGACCTTGAGGCTTTGCTGCAGCCGATTTCCGAAGAAAATCCTTCGGGTGAAAGCGTCCGTTATTCGGGAGTTTATGATGAGATTTTGGAAGCGCGGCGCGCCGACGATAATATGTCGCTGGGGAAATGGCAGTTCGACT
>DATHTS010000852.1:0-1891 GCA_035462935.1 Pyrinomonadaceae bacterium | reverse complement strand
ACTTCCATTCCTTTCGTTACCTGCCCGAATGCGGCAAATTTTCCGTCGAGGGTGCTCGCCGATCTTAATAAAATGAAAAAATGCGTCGTCGCGCTGTTCGGTTCGTCGCCACGCGCCATCGAGAGGATTCCGCGCTCGTGTTTGATTTGGCTCGGTTCGTCGGGCAGTTTTTTCGATGCGAGTTTGGCGAGTTCATTCGACCATTTCTCGCTTGTTCCGAGATTGCCGCCCTGAATAACAAAACCGGGAACGCCGCGGCTGAAAGTCGTCGTGTTAACAGCGCCCGCCGCCGAGAGATTCAAAAAGTTACGCACGCTTTCCGGCGCGCTTTCCGGGAAAAATTCCAATTCAATATTGCCTGCTTCGGTTTCCAGCCTCACGCATTGCGCCGCCATCGTCTTGGCGTCGGCTTTGTCGAAAGGATTGGCATTCGCTTCTTTCTGAACTTTATCGTCCGGGCGCTGATTAGCTTTTTTTTCCGAGACCGGCGGAGTTGGTTTTGGTTTTTCAACAGTCGTTTCTTTTTGGGCGAAAATCAACGAAGCGGAAAAAGAAAAATAAAAGATGTACAGAAATAAATTTTTCGAAATAAGGTTCATAAAAACGAGCTAAACAATCACTCCTTAGTTGTTAAATTTACCTTAAAAAGAGCCAAATTGCACGAATACTTTGAAAATGAGAAAATATTCATTTGTTATTTTCATAAATTTTTAAACAAAGAGGGAAATATAAATGGCAAATAATAGAGAAGCAGTAATCATCGGCGCGGCACGAACGCCGACCGGAAAATTTCAAGGTTTATTAAAAGGTTTTACAGCGCCGGAACTCGGCGCGATTGCGATAAAAGCGGCGATTGAACGCGCCGGCGTTAAACCGGAGGACGTTGACGAGGTAATGATGGGATGCGTTGTGCAAGCCGGAATCGGGCAAGCGCCGGCGCGGCAGGCGGCTCTGAAAGCCGGGCTTCCGCCGGAAGTTTCGGCTTTGACGGTAAATATGGTTTGCGGTTCGGGGCTTCGCGCCGTCGCTTTGGCTTCGCAGGCTGTGCGTTTGGGCGATTCTGAAGTGGTCGTTGCGGGCGGGATGGAATCAATGTCGAATATTCCGTTCGCAATGCCGGGCGCTCGTGACGGGTATCGAATGGGAAATCAGCAGGTCGTTGATTTGATGATACACGACGGTCTTTGGTGTCCGTTTGAGCAGTGGCATATGGGAAATACGGGCGAGGTTGTGGCGGAAACCTGCGGAATCGCGCGTGAAGATCAAGACCAATTTGCTTTCTTTTCACATAAAAAAGCCGCTGAAGCGCAAAAAGAAGGGCGCTTTAAGGATGAAATCATTCCGATTGAGATACCGCAAAAGAAAGGCGAGCCGATTTTGCTCGATTATGACGAGCCGGTTCGGGCGGATACGACGGCTGAGGCGTTGGGAAAATTAAAACCGGCTTTTAAAAAAGACGGCGGAACGGTTACGGCTGGAAACGCGCCGGGTGTGAATGACGGCGCATCGGCGATTGTCGTTACGACTGCGGAAAAAGCGAGCGAATTAGGCGTTGAGCCAATGGCGCGAATTGTTGCTTCGGCGACTTCAGGCATTGAGCCGAAAATGATTATGCTCGCGCCGGTCGAAGGCGTGAAGCGAGTTTTGAAAAAAGCCGGTTGGGAGATGGGCGACGTTGATTTGTTTGAACTCAACGAAGCCTTTTCCGTTCAGGCTCTGGGCGTGATGAAACAGCTCGGTCTTGACGAATCAAAAGTAAACGTCAACGGCGGCGCTGTTGCGATGGGACATGCAATTGGTCAATCCGGCTCGCGTGTTTTAACGACACTGCTTTATGAAATGAAACGACGCGATGTGAAACGAGGCGTTGCGGCGCTTTGCTTAGGAGGCG
>DATHTS010000851.1:0-2129 GCA_035462935.1 Pyrinomonadaceae bacterium | reverse complement strand
TCGGCACGCTAAAGCGTGGACTCAAAACGCTTGCGTGTATTTTCAATTCTCTTCTGGAAAATTTTCTGTCACAAATTTCCGCCTTGCGGTGTTTTTCTTACGTAATGCAATTCTAAATTACATAATTATTAGGAGACTATTTTATGCACAGAAAATTTCAAATGTTAGCTTTATCGCTGATTGTAATCGTGGTCGGTTCGTATGTCATCGTCGCTCAAACGCCGATGACCGGCGAATGGACGGCGACTTTCAAGCCTGAAAAGGAAAACAAGGTTCAATTGAATTTCACGCGCCGCAGTGAAAAAGGCGGGAGAAATTCGCACGGTTCGGGTTTCGACCTGAACGATTTGCAGGGCTTGTCCGCGGCAGATTTAACCGCAGCCGATGTGCCTGTAAGATTTAGCCTTGTGCGCGAAGCCGGGACAATCGAAGCCGAAGGCAGATTTCAAAATGGCAGAGGTTCGGGCACTTTCCGCTACACGCCGAATCACAACTTCGCTTCCGCTATGCAAAATCGCGGCTTTGCGTTTAGGGACGAGCAGCTTTTTTCGGCGACAATGCTGAATTTAACGACTTCTTTCGTTGACGATCTGAAATCCGCTAATTTTCCAAATCTGCAAACCGACGATCTTTTCAAAGCGGTTATCTTTAAAGTCACGCCGCAATTTATGTCGGAAATGTCTTCCATCGGTTTTCCGAATCTCGATATGGAAGACCTCGTCAAAGCGCGGATTTTCAAGATTGATGCCGAATTTGCCCGCGAAGCTCGCGCAATGGGTTTTACAAACGTGGATATGGAAGATTTGACTAAGCTCCGTATTTTCAAAGTCACTCTCGAATTTGTCCGCGAAGTCAACGCGGAAGGTCTGACCAATCTTTCGGTCAAAGATGCGACAGAGCTGCGGATTTTCAAGATTGACGCCGCGTTCATCCGTCAGGCAAAAGCCGAAAATGTTCCGATAAATGTCCGAACACTCGTTGATAAAAAGATCGGCGTGTATCGCATCAGATAATTGACAAAGCGAGAAGGTTATAATTTTGTAAAAAGGAGAAGGAAAATTCTTTCTCCTTTTTTAATTAAAATGGAACAACAAACATTACTTATCTTCGGCGATATAATCGCTAATCCAGGTTAAAGCCCGCATCGCTTCTGGAAAACCGAGCGTAGTGATGCCAAGAATAGCTACGTGATTAATTTCTTCGGGCGTAATTCCGGCGGCGAGCGCGTTGCGGACAGCCGAATGTGTCGCGCCTTCGAGTCCCGCGCCGATTGCCAGCGCGAGCTTTACAAGGCGGCGCGAGCGTTCGTCGAGCGTTCCAGCCCGGTGGCATTCGTCGCCGAGCGCGGTAAAAGCCTGCCAAATCTCCCGGTGTTCTTCCTTAAATTGTTCAACCGGACGCGGTAATTTGTTTTGCATTTCGTTTCTCCTCAGCTCAAATCTTTTCCAACAAAATTATCATATAATTCCCTGATATGAATAACATCGAGGGTTTTATCTTAGCGGGCGGAGCGAGTCGCCGGATGGGACGCGATAAGGCGCAGCTTCGCCTGAAAAATAAAACTTTTATCGAACACGCCGCAAACGCGCTTTACAAAATTACAGGAGGAAAGATTTCAATTGTCGGCAATTTGCCGTTTGAGAATTTACAAGTAAATCTTTCTTCGGACGAAACTTGCGAACTGCCTGTTTTGCCGGATATTCAAACCAAAAATTCACGCGCCTCGCTCGTCGGTCTTTATTCCGCGCTCGCTCAGGCGAAAGAAAAATGGTCGGTCGTGCTGGCGTGCGATTTGCCTTTTGTTACCGGAGATTTGCTTGAGCGGCTTGTTTCGTTCGTTTCGGAAAAGGATTTCGATGCGGTTGTGCCTTTGCAGCGGGACGGCAGACCGCAGCCGCTTTGCGCTTTTTACAAATGCGCTGTGTGTCTGCCTAAAATCGAGGAAATTCTGCGCGGCGAAGATTGGAGTTTGCAAAATTTGCTTCGGCGAATAAACACGCGGTTTGTCGAGTTTTCAGAGATTAGCGATTTGCCTAACTCCGAGCATTTTTTTCTTAACATCAACACGCCGGAAGATTTTGAAGCGGCGTGGAAGATAAAAGAAGGGATGAAGGATGAGGGATGAAGGA
>DATHTS010000850.1:0-3900 GCA_035462935.1 Pyrinomonadaceae bacterium | reverse complement strand
ATTATCGCCGCCTCCGCCGTTATTTCCCTTTCCTAATCCTTCGGAAAGGCTTATGCGGGAACGGCGTTTTTTCTCCGGTTCGATATTTGTTTTGAGTGTTCCGACTTTCATTTGAATTAGTCTTGAGTCGTTAGTCTTGAGCCTTGAGCCGGCTTGTCTTGCTTAAGACTCAAGACTAACGACTCAAGACTTCTTTCTAGTGATTAAAAACCATCAGCGCGAAAATTATCGGGAGATACAAAATCGAGACAAAAAGCAAAGCGCGCGCTTTTTCCACGGATTTGGCGCGGGCGGCTTGGATGCTGGCGTATAAAAACCAGATTCCGAGAAGGCTCGCGCCGATCAAATAAATCAAACCGGAAATTCCGAGGAAAAACGGCGCGAGGCTGACAGGCACAAGCAAAAGCGTAAAAAGCACGATTTGCATCGCCGTAATTCGCCCTTCTTTTTCCACGACCGGCAGCATCAAGATTCCCGCCTTCGCATACTGCTCACGATACATCCACGCAATCGCCAGAAAATGCGGAAACTGCCATAAAAACAGCATCGTGAACAAAGCCCAGGCGCCCAGAGTTATTTCGTCTGCGGCGGAAGTCCAGCCCATCAGCGGCGGCATCGCGCCCGGAATCGCGCCGATGGCGGTCGAAGCGGAAGTTTTAACTTTCAAAGGCGTGTAAAGCAAAACGTAGCCGACAATAACGATTAAACCTAAAATGGCGGTTAAACCATTAACCAGAAAAGCCAGATAAATTTCCGCCGAAACGCACAATAAAAGCCCGAAAACTAACGCTTCGGTCGGGGTTACTTTCTGGGTCGGAAGCGGGCGCTTGGCGGTTCTTTCCATCAGCGCATCAATTTTTCTTTCCCAAAATTGATTGAGCGTCGCCACGCCGAACGCCAGAAGCGTGATGCCGATGACCGAATTTATAAAAAGCGCGACGTTAAAACCGCCAGCCGAGCCGAGATAGAAACCGGCAGCCGAAGTCAGCACCAGCATAAACGCGATGCGCGGCTTCGTCAGTTCAAAAAACGCCGCCGCTTTTTCGCGCCAGCCGATTACCCTTGCCGCCTGAATTTCCGTAACAAAACTTTCCATTCCAAATCTGTCAAGCAACTTTCTCAAAAAGATTGATTGCTTTTTTTTCTAACTTAACCGGAAGAAACCAATCCTGCGGGCAAAAAATTTCCTCCCCGTTTTCGGCTGTTGCCTTTGCTTTTGATAAAGTCGGATAAATCTCGATTTTATAAAGTTTTAATAAAACAAATAGTGTGTTTTTCGAGTTAATACAAACCGCCCACGTTTTTTTCGAGTCCTTTTTCCATCCGTCGCCCAGAGATTTTATCTCCAAATCGCTAAAGTTATATTCTTCTCGCAATTCGTCTTCAGAATTTCGGTTTTTTATCTTCATACTCGCGTTTTTCTCTCGCGGTCAACTCCCTGGCGCTTATGATGCGGGTTCGCTCTCGTTCGGCAAATGAAACGAACAGATAGCGAAATTTTTCCGACATTCCGATTATAATAAATCTTCGCTCGTCAAACGAATGATCCAGGTCATTAAAAATTATCAAAAACGGGTCGGCGAAAACGCTTGTCGCTTCTTCAAAAGAAACTTTGTGTTTTTTTATATTTCCTTCGGCTTTCCCGGCATCCCACTCGAAGCTCCCGAAAATTACGTCAGCCGGTTTTTCAAGTTACATTGCCTTCATCAAAGAATAGCGTGTAAAAAATGATTTTCCAAACCCGCTCTTACAAACAAATCTGTTTTCCCATAAAAGATAATCTAATTTTTAGCGGGATGACAAAAAAGCCGCGCTAAGATATGATTTTTCTTTAGATAATGGCAGTCACGGAAGAAACTATCAAGAGAGATATCAAAGAAGTCTCCAAATCGAAAACAACGCCTGTTATAAATCGAATCTTAGATTTTTTAAGCTCGGTGCGTTTCGGCGTCGTTTTGCTGTGCATTCTGGTCGCGCTTTCGATGCTCGGAATGCTGATTATCCAGCAAAACGTGCAGGGTTTCGACGCTTATTACGGCTCGCTGACACCGGCGGAAAAAACGGTTTTCGGCACGCTAGGATTTTTCGATATTTACCATAGCTGGTATTACAATTTCCTGCTTTTGGTTTTGTCGCTCAATCTCGTTTTGGCTTCGATTGACCATTTTCCTTCTTCGTGGAGCTACATCGTCGAGCCGAAGCTGACAGCCACGCGCGAATGGCTTTTAAAGCAAAAACCGAACGAAGTTTTTTCGATTCGAGGCGAAAATGAAACGGAAATCGCCGAAAAAATCAGCCGAATCTTCAAGGCGAACGGGCTTAAAACTCGAATTTCAGAAGGCAGTCACACTTTTTACGTTGCGGACGAAACCGGTAAAAAGGATTTTTCGCAAGTCGGCAAGAAAAGTCTTCTTTATGTTTTCGGCGAGAGCGGAAGAATCAATCGTTTGGGCGCATACATCGTTCACGTTTTCCTTTTGATTTTGTTTCTCGGACATTTCGTCGCGCTGCAAACCGGGTTTGACGCCGATGTTCCTTTAGTTCCGGGGCAGACGACAAACGAGATTCGCCTGATTCAATTTAATCTCGACAAGCAGGAACGCTATTCCGTGCAGCTTCCCTTTACGGTTACCTGCACCGACATTCAGCAGAAGCTGATTGACCCGAAAGGCTCGGTTGATATTACCAACACGCTCGACTGGCGAACGCAGATAAAAATTGACGACCCGCAATACGGCGCGACCGTGGCGGACGTGAGCTTGAACAAACCGTTCAGCTATCGCGGCTACCGGTTTTTTCAGGCGCAGACGATTCCGACCGGAAACGCGCGAAACATAACGCTTCAGCTCACGCCGCAAAAAGAAGGCGAGCCGCAGCAGACAATCCAAATTCAGCGCAACGGCGCGACCCAACTGCCGGACGGCACGCGGGTTCAATACGAAGAATTTCTGCCCGATTTCGTGATGAACGGCGGAAAACCCGACACGCGCTCGGCGGATTACAACAACCCGGCGGCGGTTTTGAATGTGACAAAGCCGAACGGCGAAAAGGAAAGAGTCTTCGCTTTCGCCGCCCAACTGCCCGACAACGCGCCCATCGGAGCGCCGAAAGCAGGCTACAAATGGCGCTTAGCGGATTTTGAAAAATCGCCGCTCGCGCATATTCTTTCCATTAAATACGATCCGTTTGACGCCGCTTTCGTCGCCTGGTATATCGGCGGAATCGGTTTGATTTTCGCGCTCGGTTTTGTGTTTTTTGTTTCGCATAAGCGAGTTTGGGCGTTGATTGAAAAGAAGGACGAAAACAATTTTGAAGTGGTTTTAGGCGGAAACACAAACCGCAATCATTTCGGTTTCGAGGATAAGTTTAAGAAAATTGTCGGCTATTTAAAGTCTGACGAATAAAATGAAAAGATTTATAAACATTTTACTTATTTTGTTTGTTGGGGGAAGTTCTTTTGATATTTTTGCTCAAGAGTGCAAAAGGTTTGAACCGAAAGCAGAAACAGAAGTTCAGGATTTAAAGAGTATTGATGCTAAGAGTTATGAAGGATGGAAGAAGTTTGAAATACCTAATAAGATTTCATTTTATGCACCCTCTGCTCTTGAAAAAGTTGAAATTAAAGGCGGCGGAAGTCATCCGCCATCAGCAGGTATATATTTTGAAAGCGAGGATTTCCAGTTAGGTGGAGATTTTACGACTTCTGCTTATGCACCAAATATAGCTGATAAAATGCTACCCACTTACTGTCAGTGGTTCTCATGGATTGATGGGGCTTTCGCTTTTTTTTGGCACTTTAAACCTAATACAAATCGTAAAAAATATGAATCAGGTATTTACTTTCAATTTACTGAAGATAAAAATTACCGTTTGAGCATTTACTTACAATCAAAAGAAAAA
>DATHTS010000849.1:0-4413 GCA_035462935.1 Pyrinomonadaceae bacterium | reverse complement strand
AATCGAAAGGACGCTTGGAAAGCCATTTGTAAGGCGTGGGGCGGTTTTTCAGGTCGAAAACGAACGAGGGCAGGCAGAACAAGCCGAGAAGGTTTTTATTTGATTGGGGAATGTCAGACTGCCTCAACTTCAGAAGCAAGTTTAATACTTTGAATTTGCGCTCCTCTAATCGGAAAGTCCGATTTCACCGAAATTTTTCCTCTATCGTATATTTCTCTCAGTTCGTCGTGGGTAAAATCCAATAAACTTTTTCCATCATGGGTAATAACGGTCAAATCCATCCCATCTCTCGCATATCGCTCGTGCATCATCAGAAAAATATCAACTCGACTGTCAGCCTCCAAAAACTCTATGTGTTGAATGCCGCCAAATCCTCTACCACCAAAGTTATTCTGAACAGAACTTCCTTCTGCAAACGCTACTCTATATTCAGGCATAAAAATTCTCCAAAATTAAAAATCTACGATTAATTATACACCTTCAAGCAACCGAAATCGAAAAACAAGCGCAATTTCCCTCAGTTGAAGCAGGTGAAATATTTCACCTTTGTTTATTTTCAACACTTTACAGACAGTTTTTGACAACTGTTAAAGTTTTACTTTAGATGTGTCGAAAAAATGGCTGTAAATCATTCATTCCAAACAAAGGGCAATTTGTTGCCGAGCTTCTAATTTTATTTTTTTTAATTTTTTGCTTCAAATTTTTAATGGGTTTCGCTTCATTCATCACATTTTCGGCTGACAGCTTCAAAGGCTCGTTTCAGCTAAAAAAGCATCCATTTTAAGCAAAAAATTTCTTCCGTGTCCCATTAAAAATTCCCAAAAACTTTTGTCTCTGCAACTATTATAAAGATGAACGGTTTAAGGGATGTTATTCAGATTTCCGCGTCCTTTAATAACAGCGAAAAATTTCTCAATCGCAAAAATCCCAAACGTCATGGGGCTGGTCGCTTAGCGCCGGCAGAGCATCAGTAGCGAAAACTAGCTGGTCAAGTCCTTCACGCCGAAGCTGACGACGGATGTGGTCGAAACGATTTTTCGTCGCTTTTGATTTGCCGCGAACTTTGTTGATGCCAATCCGATTTATTTTTTCGACAAAAGCAATGTATCGAGCCGCGACCGAAGGGCGATATTTTTCCAGAACAAGTTCGCGCCATTCGGCGAAACTTTTCAGGCGAGCGTCCATTTCTAGTTTGCAGAGCGAGAGATTAACGATTTTTTCAGCCAGTTCGGGCGTGAGAATAAGTCCGGCTGTTTTGGTTGTGTGCCCAAGGTAGGTGTCGAGAAATCGGGTGAGAGCATCGTCAATCAGGCGGGTTTCGATTCTCAGATATGTTTCGGCAAAGCTGCGCTTAAAGCGCGGAAGTCCGGGATGCCGCGCCGAAAGCTGCTCGAATTTATCATAAACTTTTATTTGGGTTTGTTGGTTGGCGAACATCACGCCGGTTTTGTAAGGCGTTTTTTTCATTCGCGGAATTTCGAGACGTTTGATGAGTTCCAGATATTCGATTTTGTTCGGTGTCGCAAAATCACGATTAGCGTCAACCGATTTGCCCTTGCCTTTTTCGGCAAGCTCGCAATCCGCGCCCACAATGGAAGATGCGATTTCATTTACCCTGCCGAGACCTTCGTAAATATCGGATTGCGTCTGCTCGCAGAAAAGATTGTCCGTAAATCCCAGTGCTCTGGGCATTTGAAACTCGAAAGTCAGATGTTGATAGCGGTTGTAGTCCCGACTCCACTTTAAGTTGAGCCAATTTTCGTGATTGTAATAAATATCGCCGAAGTCATTTTCTTTGAATTTTTTGATGTTGACGTAGGTTTTGGGCGAAAATACGCGGGTGATGACGAGGCTGTCGAAGATGCAGAAATTATTCGATTCCGGCGAGTCGGAAACGCCTAAATCAGTCGAAAAAACGGGCGCGGGATTGCTATTTTGAGCAGTAAATGTTAAATTATACATAGTTATACGAGGAGCTTTGAATAGGCTTGGTCGGCGCATTCAAAGCAAAAATTAAAAATAAAGTTTCGCCTAGATTCGCAGTCTAGGCTTCTTTTTTAGAATAAACTGGAAAAGTTTTCAGTTAAAGCCGTGCGCGATGATTTTCCACAAAATTTTTTTGCGGGTATCGAAATTTCGCTCCATTTGTTGATTCCGTGCTTGATTTTGCGGGATAATAAAAATGGCTGGAGTTGATGCATAGAGGCTCCGCTTTACATCGTGCTAACCGCCGTTTCTGCAAAGGGAGCGGCGGTTTCACTTTGCACCGAGAAATCAGGCGTTCGCGGGTTGAAAAATTCGGTCAATCGCTCCGAAGAGGTAACACATCGCAAGCTCGTAAAAATGGGATTCGGGCTGGATGTCGAACTGCTTCCAGACAGCCCGAAGAAGGGTTTGTCGAAAGTCCCAATTTTTAAGCTGACTTTCTGAAAATGTGCCGAGAAAGACGTTTCCCGCATAAAATTCGTGGTTTGTTTCGCCACCTTCGACGGGGCGTGAAATAGTTGTAATTTTCTCCATAGTTTTTCTCCTTTTTCGATAAATTTTTGTTGTGGAAATGATAAAAATTCGGTATAATAAAAAATAGTTTGGGGTCGGAATGAAGAGCCGACTTTGGATTAGTTTTTTCATAAAAATTTTTTTAATTAAAGCCGCCCGCAGGCAATTAGAGGATTGCGGGAGAAGCGCGTGAGAAGAAAAGATTTGCCCGGGAAAACGATTTTTCAAAATAGACCAAGAATTCGCCGTGTGTTCGCTCCTCGGCGAATTTTTTTGTTTAGATTTCAGCTAAAACCGGGACGCGGTTAATGAGCGAATCGAAAATCTTCCGGCGCTCACCAGCCGAAAAGGAAGCCTGTTTCATCTTCTCATTGATGCCGTGCAGGATACCCTGCCGATATGGTTTAGAAGCCAGCCTTTCAGGGCGGATAGCTCCGAGATGCAAAAGAATTTTCTTCCCGGTAACGCCAGATAGCGGATTTCGGATTGATTCGGCAGCTTGCAAATACAAACTCTGACCGCCGGTTTTTCTTTTTCTTCGTAAAATACGACAATACATATTTTATACTCCTTAAATTGTTGATTTTGTTGATTTTGGACTGATTTTTGGGGGATTGAGCGTCGAAAAGGCTGATTTTTGATTCCCGCAAGTTATTTTTGGGCAAAAAACGCCTATATCGAGAGACTTTGACTGTCTTTTTCACCGTTCCCAAGCCTTACACACCAAATTATTAACGCTTGTATAATCATTTCACGCTCTTTAAGTGATGTGTTTGCTGATGCCCATATTGCCCATTTGAGAGATTTTGTTTTTCGGGAAGTGGTGAAAAGGCAGAGGTTAGAGATATAAGGGAAATCAATTGATGCCCATTTTGAGCTTTGTTAATAGCTTTTTGTAAATATTAACAAAGGCATCACTGATTTATGATGCCCACATCGAGCTAAATGGAAGATTTTGCTTTGGACTTAAAGTGGGGCAGCCATGGTTTTGACGAAAGGGTCTGAGTAAAAGGGTATGCCCCCCTCAGCAAATTGAGAATTTTCGCAATCCACCCACGCCAATCGAATAGAGGCGCGGAGCGGCTGCAATCGTGATTCGATTGATAACGAACGATGCTCACTAATCTGCGAGCCACGCCTTGCAATTCGCGCATCGTGAGCGATTCTATAAACTTCACGCAATCACTCTCAGACATCATCGAAAGCATCGCAGCCAAATGTTTTAATTTTGTTTCTCTCTCAGTCATTATCTATCTGCGATTTCTTCGGCGAGCGTATTCTCGCGCTCTTTCTGCAACTTCTGATTGTTCCTTCGCCTGTTCTGGGTCATCAAGGTTATACAGCGTCAGCGGCGGACGATTACGATTGCTATGACCGCCTTCCTTTTGCTCAGGCTTCTCGTCATATACGCTATTCGTAGGCTCTGCATATTTCGGAAATCCGCCTTGCGGTTGAAGATTTGGACTTACACTTTTGTAATAAGACATAAAAAAATTCTCCTTTGAAATTTTAAATTGGATTTTTGTTGGTTGGAAATAAAAAAGTGATTGCCGTAAACTCGAAACGGCAATCACTTTTTCATATTTCAACAAACGCAGATAAGATTTGACCGCCCGCATCCGCGGTTAGTGAACCGGGCGGTCAGCCCTTATAATTATACTAACACGAAGGCATCAAAATTTATACCCCCAAACGAAAATGTTGAGTCCTTTTTCCACAAAATTTTTTAATGGGAGCGAGAGGGATTATTTTTCCGTTTTGCGAGGTCTGCCCGCTTTGCGATAAACCTTCACTTTTTCCGCGTCAGAACGCTTTATCACGTGAGCCCGTCCGAATTTCTCTGCTCTAAGAATGCCGTCCGCAATCAGCTTGCGAATACGAGCTTCCGACAATCCCAACAAATCAGCAGTTTCC
>DATHTS010000848.1:0-6523 GCA_035462935.1 Pyrinomonadaceae bacterium | reverse complement strand
GATGAAATGGTGCAAGAATATTTGGAACATCATCGGCATAAATCAAATAAGGACAACGATTCGTTCATCCTCGAATAGTATTATCGGACTTTCAGTCCAAGTGAAACCTCTGCACTTCCAGTGCAGAGTCGTTTAGTTTCTACGATTTAAATTACGATGAACAAAAGAAGTTATTTCCGCCAATTTACCTTTTCGGCTTTATTTTTATTACTTTTTGCAAACGCGGCTTTCGCGCAAAACGCGCCCGCACCGCGTCAGGAAAAACTGTTGAACGGTTTAAAGTTATTGGTTTGGAACAATCCGAACGCCGATAAAGTCACGGTTAAACTCCGCATTCACAGCGGCTCGGCTTTTGACCCGCAGAGCAAAGAAGGCGTGATGGCGCTGCTCGGCGATATTCTGTTTCCGAACGAAAACATTAAAGAATTTTTCGCCGAAGAATTAGGCGGAAGCCTCATGATTGAAAGCAATTACGATTACATTCAAATCAGCGCGACAGGAGATAATGATAAAGTTTTAACCATCCTGGAAACGATTTCAGCGGCAGTTTCCAATCCGCCGATTGACAAGGAAAATACGGCAAGAGTTTTGACGGCAAGGCTGGAAAAGATAAAAGAACTCGAACAAAACCCGGCTTATATCGCCGACGCATCCGCCCGCCGCCATCTTTTAGGGAATTTCCCTTACGGAAGAGCGCAAGGCGGAACTTCGGAAAGCCTCGCAAAAATTGATTTTGCCGATTTGCTTTTCGCCAGGGATAGATTTTTGACCGCTGACAATGCGACGATTGCTGTTGCCGGAAATGTAAAACCTGATTTGATTTACCGAGCCGTTCGGCGATATTTCGGCGCGTGGAGAAAAAGCGAACAGCGAATTCCGGCAACCTTTGCCCAACCGGAAAAACCGGACGAAAAGCCTTTCAAAATTAATTCGGAATATGCTGAAAATTCGCAGATGCGTTACGCGATACGCGGCTTCGCGCGAAGCGATAAAGATTTTTACGCCGCGCAGATTTTAACAAAAGTTTTGCAAACCCGTATGAAAAACCGGATTCCGGGCGAACACGGCAAAGAGGTTTTTGTGCGCCAAGAGGGTAATCTTTTGCCCGGTGTAATCATCTTTGGTTATACGGCACAGGCAGAACAGACATCAGGTAAGAATGAAAATATTGTAACCCTGTCAATGACCGGAAATGTCAGCGAGGAAGAGTTTACAAAAGCGAAAAGCGAATTTTTAAGCGGGTTTAATCAAAACGATTTAATGGATAATTGGCTAAATGTGGACACTTATAAACTCGCCTCGGTAAAAGACGATACGCAGAGAGCAAGCAGCACAACGCTTGCCGAGGTGAATCAGGTTTTGGAAAAATTGAGAAAACAACCAGCCGTTACTCTTTCCTTGACAAAAAAGATGGACGAATCCGCCGAAAAGCCCAAGAACGATTAATTTAATAAAATGCCGACCGAAAGAACCGCCCGCGAAATCGAACACGCCCGCGCCGTGCGCGAAATGTTTTCGGGAATCGCCAAAAAATACGATTTTCTCAATCATTTTCTCTCCGTCAATATTGATAAACGTTGGCGCCGGGCGGTTTCCCAAAAACTCCAAAATGTTTTAGAAAATGAGAACTCGCTGGTTTTAGATGTCGCCTGCGGAACGGGCGATTTGTCTCTCGAACTGAAAAATTCCGGTAAAGCAAAAATCATTGGTGCAGATTTTTGCCGCCCAATGCTCACCATTGCGAAAGACAAAACTGAAAAACAGAACCTCGAAATTCCTTATATCGAAGGCGATGCGCTGAATCTATCTTTTGCCGACGAAAGTTTTGACGCTGTTACGATTGCTTTCGGCTTGCGAAATCTGGCAAATTTCGAGGATGGTCTGAAGGAATTGAAAAGAGTTTTGAAAAAAGGCGGAAAATTAGCGGTTCTGGAGTTTTCCGCGCCGATTGTGCCGGGTCTCAGACAGCTATTTAATTTCTATTTTTCATATATTTTACCGCGCATCGGCGGCGCGGTGAGCGGTTCGCGGGGCGCTTACGAATATCTTCCCGACTCGGTTTCGCGGTTTCCCGATCAAAAACGACTTGCGGAAATGATGCGCGAAATCGGTTTTTCTGATGTAGAATATAAAAATCTTACGGGCGGAATCGCCGCCATTCATTTAGGAACTAAAATTTAGCCTTTACCATTGTTTCTTTAGTTCTCATACATTAAAATTCAAATCAGCTTAGATGAACAGACACAAAATTTTCGGTTATCTGAAACGCATCGGACTGCTCTTGCTGGTCGTCTGGACAGTAGTTTCTCTGGTTACGCTGATGATCGAACTCGTGCCGGGCGATCCGGCGGTGGCGGTTTTGGGTGATCAAGCTACGCCCGAGCAGATTGCTACCTTTCGCGCCAAGCACAGGCTCGACAGCCCGGCGTTTTTCTTTTCTTACAATGGAGAAACACGTTTCGAATGGCACGGTTTTGAAAATCGTTATGTTGATTATTGGAAAGGGCTTTTTACGCTCGATTTGGGAAACTCTTTTCGCACCGACCGTCCGGTTTTGGATATGATTCTGGAGCGTTATCCGGCGACGATAAAACTGGCAATCGCCGCGCTGATTGTCGCGGTTTCAATTGCCATTCCGCTCGGCGTTTTGGCGGGAACGAGGAAGAATTCGCTGGTTGACAACATTGCTTCATTCGTTGCGCTTTTGGGAATATGCCTGCCGGGATTTGTGATCGGTCCGCTTCTGGTTTATCTGTTCGCCGTCAAATTGCCCTGGTTTTCGGCGACCGGAAATTTATATCCCGAAGATATTGTTTTGCCGGCAATAACATTAGGCGCAGCGCTTTCGGCGATTTTAACCCGAATGGTGCGCTCCAGCGTGATCGAGGAACTCGGAGAGGATTACGTGAGAACGGCAAGGGCGAAAGGTTTGAGCGAAAGAATTGTGGTTTACAAGCACGTTTTGAAAAACGGTTTGATTCCGGTGGTTACGATTTTAGGCTTGCAGTTGGGCGTTTTGCTTGCCGGGGCGATCATTACCGAAAAGATTTTCAACTGGCAGGGAATCGGCACGCTTCTGCTTGACGGAATCAGCACCCGGGATCACCGGATTGTGCAGGGCGTTGTTCTGGTTATCAGCGTAACCTATATTTTGGCTAATTCTTTGACTGATCTGGTTTACCGCTGGTTAGACCCGAGAATCAGGCTTTCATAATGAAGAAGTTAATTGCCCGGAAAACAAGAGAGGAAATGTTACGAACACACCCAATTATTTCAAATATAGAAGGTTGGTTTATTAGAATTGCTGAACCAAGTAATAATATTTTTCTTGTTGAAGCCACTGACCAATACGGAAGAATTGTTTCAAAAAGTGGGAGTGATCCTGATAATTTAGTGAAAGAAGTAGAAAAAGAGATTTTCGAAATAATTTTTCATTAAACTTAAATGAATCGTTTAACTTATATCGGCGCATTTATTGCGGTTATCTTTATCTTCACAGCGATTTTCGCGCCGCTGATTGCTACGCACGATCCTATAAAACCGATTGACGCTTATAATCCGAAAACAAATTCTACCGTAACTTTAAGAAACGGGTCGCCGTCTTCGGAAAACTGGTTTGGAACTGACGCCAACGGGCGCGATGTTTTCTCGCGGCTGGTTTACGGGGCGAGGGTTTCTTTACTCGTCGGAATCACAGTCGTTTCGATTTCGTCGGTGATCGGAATCATAATCGGCGCGATTGCCGGATTTTACGGCGGCTGGCTCGACAAACTTTTGTCCGGTTATATTTTCAACGTCTTTCTCGCTTTTCCCGGATTGCTGCTGGCAATCGCCATTGTCGCTTTTTTAAGCGGAACGCAGGTAACGCCGGAAGACCGCCTTCAGCATTTGATTATCGCCCTTTGTATTACGGGTTGGGTCGGCTATGCGCGTGTGATGCGCGGACAAGTTTTAAAAGTGCGCGAATACGATTTTGTGCAGGCGGCGCGGGCGCTCGGCGCAAGCAATATGCGGATTCTTTTCACGCATATCCTGCCAAACGCGATTCAGCCTCTAATCGTTCAAGCGTCTCTGGCAATGGCTGGCGCGGTTTTAGCCGAAGCCTCGCTTTCATTTCTCGGTTTGGGACTTCCGCCGCCGAATCCGACCTGGGGAACAATGATTGATGAAGCACGCGGAATTGATACATTAACAAACGCCACGCACAATCTGCTTTTTCCCGGCATTGCGCTGGCTTTAACGGTTTTGGCTTTTAACTTCATCGGCGACGGCTTACGAGAATACCTCGATCCAAAGCAAAGAAAAAGATAACTTTTTGAATGTCCGCTTTTGGGGCGTAAAAAACTTTCCGCTTTTTCCTATTTCAATCAAAAGTTGCACTAAAATCGGACAAATTATTTTATAAATATGATTTAATTTCGTTCAATTGAACCTAATTACCACCTTTTTTTTAATTTTGGAGGTGGCATACCGTTTGCAGTCTTTTGCAACGGTTAAACATACTTATTTAGGACAACTGAAGGAATGCTCAACCCTTTTTATTTATGTTTAATGGCAAAAATAATTTCTTAGAAAATATAAGGTTTTGAAGGTGAAATGGAAAAATGGAAATTCTAGCGCTTTGATTATTTTTATTTTGAGAAAAGAAAGTTAGGTAAGGGGGAGAAATTAGATGTTTTTTGATTTGAAAATTAATGGTTTATTTAGTTTGTCGCTTTCTCGCGCTTTTTTGCTTTTTGCGGCGCTGAGCGGCATTTTTTTGTTTTCGACGGCGGCGCAAGCCGGAACCGTTGAATTTCTAGGACCTGCGCCAACTAATATCGGCGGCGGACAGTTTCGATTCGACTACCGGTATGTTTTATCTGCCAGCGAAAGACTCGACCCGGCGGCAACCAACGGCGCGACTTGTCCCGGTCCCGGCAATACGCTGGTTCAATGCAATCCGACCGGAACATTCTTTACCATTTATGATATTCCCAATCTGGTGAGCGTGACGGCTCCGGCGCCCTGGACTTTTACAACCCAACTTGTCGGAATAACTCCGTCAACAGTTCAGGGACAGAACTTTGATAGTCCGAATTTGGTTAATGTCAGCTTCTTCTATGATGGACCGATAGTTCCGGGTCCGGCTGTATTTCCGGGTTTTTCAATCGTCACGACTTGCGGCGGGATTTTAGGCAGCGGATCATTTTCGAGTCAATCGACAAAGAATGTCGCCTTTGATCCGACTTCCGGGACGACGATCCAGGATGTCGGCTCAGTGCCAAGTCCTGCCTGTGCCGTAACATCAGCGCCGGTGTCAATCGGCGGAAGAGTCTTAACGGCGAGAGGACGCGGAATCGCCAAAGCGTTGGTTTCGATGACGGATGAAAGCGGAAAAGCGACATACGCGATGACGAATGCGTTTGGATATTACCGGTTTACGGGAACGCCGTCGGGAGAAACTTATACATTTCAAGTAAGAAGCAAGTTTTACAGATTCACGCCGTCAACGCATATTTTGAATGTGACGGAAGATTTTGACGGACTGAACTTTGTCGCTTCGCCTTAGAACTTTACAGCTTAAAACTGAAATTAGAACTAAATAAAAAACGCCCGGATTTGATTTCTCATTTCCGGGCGTTTAGTTTTACAGGAGTATGCTGAAATTAAATCCCGATAAAATTTGCCCAACGCGCGCGGTTTTAATTATTGATAAAGCAAGGCTTTATTAAATTCTAAGAAATTAATAATAATGTCGGCAATTGTCATAAAAAATCTTTCAAAGACCTATCCGCCCACCTTTCCGCGACTGAAAAAGCTATTCGGTATATCCGTTAAACCGCCGGTCGAGGCTCTCAAAAATGTATCTTTTGAAGTTGAAAAAGGAGAAATATTCGGGCTTATCGGGCGAAACGGGGCAGGAAAAACGACTTTGACGAAAATCATCGCCACGCTCGTTCAGCCGACAAATGGACAAGCCGAGGTTTTAGGTTTCGACTCGGTTAAGGATGAAGTAAAGGTGCGCTCTCTAATTGGTTTGGCAACTGCCGAAGAACGCTCGTTTTACTGGCGTCTTTCCTGCGAGCGAAATTTGATGTTTTTCGCACGGCTTTACGGGATGAATGACCGCGACGCGCGAAAAAGAATAACCGAGCTTTTTGAACAGGTAAATCTGACCGAACTTGCCGCGCGCCGTTTTTCCGAACTTTCGACCGGAAATAAACAGCGTCTTGCAGTCGCCCGCGCAATGCTTCCGAGTCCACCAGTTCTTCTTCTCGATGAACCGACGCGCTCGCTCGACCCGCTTGCCGCCGCCGAGATGCGAAACCTGATTAGCTCGCTCGAAAACGTTTCCGTCCTTCTAACCTCGCACAATCTCGCCGAAGTCGAAGAACTTTGCCAGCGTGTGGCGATTATCTCCAATGGAGAAATTCGCGCCGTTGATACATCCGAAAATCTACGCCGGAAACATAAGCCGACGCAAACCGTCAAACTTTTTCTCGACGGTTTATCTGAAAACGCCCTGCGCGAAATGGTGCCT
>DATHTS010000847.1:0-1984 GCA_035462935.1 Pyrinomonadaceae bacterium | reverse complement strand
GGAGTCTTGTTCAGGCGGCGGCACCTGCGTTCAAGCTCCTTCGGGAATAGTCGGCTGGTATCCGGGCGACGGCAATGCCAACGACATCAGCGGCACCGGAAACAACGGCGCTTTCATCAATGGCGCCACCACCGCGCCCGGAAAGGTTCTTCAGGCGTTTTCTTTTGACGGCGTGGACGATTATGTCGAAGCGCCGGGCGTCGCGCAGCAAGACGCGCAAACCGCCGCGACGCTCGACGCCTGGGTTTTCTTTAATCAAACTCCGTCCGCTGCCGGAAGAATTATGGAAATAATTTCGCGCGGCGCTTTGGGCAACGATTTCGATCTGGCGGCGCTGACGGATAATAAATTTTATCTTTACATCGCCAGCGGTCAAAACGTCGCTTCGACCACGACGCTTCAAACCGGCGTTTGGTATCACGTCGCCGGAACCTGGGACGCTTCCGGGCTGAGGATTTACGTCAACGGCGTTTTGGAAAACACCAATGCAACGCCGAACATCGTTCGCGCACCGTCTCAGACTCCGCTCCGTTTAGGCGAAGGCTCGGCTTTTCCGAATCGCAAATTCAGCGGGCTGATTGATGAGGCTGAAATCTTCAGCCGCGCCCTCACGCTCGCCGAAATCCAAGCCATCTACAACGCCGGAAGCGCAGGCAAATGCAAAACGAGTCCCGGAAGCGGTCGGGAGGCTGATGTCGCGCCGCGACCGAACGGAAACAATGCGGTTAATGCCGGCGACATTACGCAGGTTCAGAGATTTTCAGTCGGTCTTGATCAGCCTTATCTAACGAATGAATTTCAACGCGCCGACTGCGCTCCGCGTCTGGCTGCGGATAATACCACATTGCTTCTCGGTAATGGCTCAGTAAATTCCGGCGATGTCACGCAAGCGCAGCGTTATGCCGTCGGTCTGGACGGAACTCCGCCGCCGGCTGGCGGTCCGACCTCTCCGGGCGGTTCAAAACCGGCTTTGTTCTTTGAAGGAAATAAGGTGAAAATTGATTTCTTGTTTAATAGAAATTTAATCTTTTCTTCCGAATCCGCTAAATCGGCGCAAGCAACATACGAAGTCAGAGCGGTTCGGGAATCACTGACCGCCACGACTTTAACGGTCGCCATTCGTCTGGACACGGATGCTTCCGCTTCTACTCCGGCGGCATCCGTCGGCGGAACTCTCAGGTTTAATCAGACTCAGCTTTCAAATCCGACCAATATCCGATTGGGAAGCGGAGCGCCTGCCGGAACATCTTTCTTTGCCAACACTTTTGATACAGCAAACGGACGGCTTGGCTTTACGATTAATGCGCCTGTTAATCAGACGTTTGGAACAGGACAGCAGAAGTTACTGTTAATAGATTTCACCGTCATCGGCACAGGAGCGACCACGTTGAGCTTTGACAGCAGCCAAGCGCAGAGATTTGTCGGAGATATGCAGGGAAATGAACTGACAAACTCGGAATTTCCGCCGACGGAGATTTCACTGTCACCGACAGCCGCCACAGTTTCTGTTTCCGGCAGAGTTCTGGCAAAAGGCAGGGGCATAGCTGGCGCAAGAATTTCAATTGCCAACTCGGCGGGAGATGTCAAAACGACGACAACCAATTCTTTCGGCTACTTCCGTTTAAACGGAATTCAAGCGGGCGAGACTTATATTTTTGAGGTTAAAGACAAACGTTATCGGTTTGCCAATAACCCGAGAATTTTGTTTATCGGCGAAGATTTCGCGGATTTAAATTTTACGGCTTTGCCTTAAAGCTCAATTTTTCTTTGTTTGAGCGTTTTTAAATTCAAAGTGTGACGGTTTTTCAGCTTGTCACACTTTTTTTTCAAAATAAAATACCCTCGATTTTAAGAACATTCTTGTAATCCAACCCTTAATCTTCAATTTTGCAAATCCTGTGATAAACTTTTCAAATACTACGGAAAACGAGCAATTATTGCTCTTTTATATTCAAAGTTATAAAATTTTCAGAAAATCAGTAAT
>DATHTS010000846.1:0-1645 GCA_035462935.1 Pyrinomonadaceae bacterium | reverse complement strand
GGCTAAAAAATTACTTTGTTAAATTTCTTCTCGTTTTGCTTTGCGTTTATTTAACTTGCGTTTCGGTCAATGCTCAAAAGGCAATGCCATATTTAACCGAACCCGCCATTTCGCCTGACCGTAAGGAAATCGTCTTTGTTTCGGGCGGCGATATTTGGAGCGTTTCTGCCGCCGGCGGGACGGCTTCACTGCTTGTCGCGCATCCGGCGACCGAATCGCGCCCGATGTTTTCGCCGGACGGCAGACGGCTCGCGTTTGTTTCAAACCGCACGGGGAACGGCGATATTTATGTTCTGGATTTCGATACGAATAATCTGACGCGCGTTACTTTCGACGACGCTTCGGACAATCTCGATGCGTGGTCGCGCGACGGGAAATGGCTTTATTTTTTCTCGAACAGTAAAGACATCGCCGGAATGAATGATATTTTCAGGGTTTCCGCGAGCGGAGGAACGCCGCAGCAGGTTTCCGCCGACCGCTATACGAATGAATTTTACGCCGCGCCCGCGCCCGACGGCGGCAGTCTCGCTTTTACCGCTCGCGGCATCGCCAACGGTCAATGGTGGCGCAACGGTCGAAGCCATATTGACGAAAGCGAAATCTGGCTGAAAAACGGCAGCAATTACGAGCAGTTGACCCAGCGCGGCGCGAAACAGCTCTGGACGATGTGGAACGCCGACGGCTCGCGCCTCTTTTACGTCTCCGACCGCAACGGAGCGCAAAACATCTGGTCGCAGCCGGTAAAAGGACAAGCCCGCCAATTGACCGATTTCAAAGACGGCAGAGTTTTGTGGGCGAATATCTCCTACGATGGCAAGCAGATCGTTTTCGAGCGAAATTTCAAAATCTGGACGCTCGACACTGAAGGCGGCAAAGCGAAGGAATTAAACATCTCTCTGCGCGGAATGCCCGCCAGTCCTTTGGTTGAAAAGACAAATCTTTCAACGCAAATCCGTGAACTTGCGCTCTCGCCTGACGGCAAAAAGATCGCGGTCGTCGCCCGCGGCGAAATTTTCGCGGCTTCGGCGAAGGACGGCGGCGAAGCGGCGCGCGTTACCAACACAGCCGCGCCCGAATCTTTCGCGGCTTGGTCGAACGACAGCCGGAAAATCGTTTATACATCTGAGCGCGAGGGCAAATTGCAGCTTTTTCAATACGATTTCGGAAGCGAAACCGAAACGCAGTTGACACGGAGCGGAGATGATTTTTCGCCCGTGTATTCGCCGGACGGGAAATTTATCGCTTTTATCCGCAACGCGCGTTCGCTGATGCTTTTCGATGTAGAGAAAAAACAGGAGCGCGAGCTGACAAAATTTCACACCGACGCGCCGCCTCTCATCGGCAAGCGCACGCTGGCTTGGTCGCCGGACGGCAATTTTATAGCTTTCCTGACCTATTCGCCGGAAACTCGCTCTTACACAAATGTTTCGGTCGTTTCGACCAAAGGCGGCGACGCGAAACCGATAAGCTTTCTCGCTAATTCAAACAGCGGAACGCTTTCGTGGAGTCCCGACGGCACGTTTATTTTGTTCGATACGAACCAGCGTACCGAAGACGGCTCGCTCGCGCGGATTGATCTGAAGCTCCGCACGCCGAAATTCCGCGAAGACCAGTTCCGCGATCTTTTCCGGCAGGAAAATCCGCA
>DATHTS010000845.1:0-5654 GCA_035462935.1 Pyrinomonadaceae bacterium | reverse complement strand
GACCGCTGGCTTAACCTTACGTTTTGTATTTTTGAGATAGCCTCTAGTTAAAAAATGTGAATCTTAGCTGTCAATTCTGATTTCTCACCTCTCATTTCTCATATCTCAGTTCTCACTTGCTAACTCTCGCGCAATCGCTTCCCTCGTTCTTTCAAGCAAATCCAACAAATCTTTTTCCGCATTCATTCCATCGGTTTCAATCGGCTCGAGCAAAACCATTTCGATTGTTCCCGGATAAGCCGTGCCGGTGCGTTTTCCCATCATCCAATCCGTGTTTTTGATTGCCACCGGGATAATTGATGTATTTGTCTGCAAAGCCAGATGAAATCCGCCTTTTTTGAAAGGCAAAAGCTCGCCGGGCAGCGCTCGCGTGCCTTCGGCAAAGACGCCGAAAGAATAGCCGTTGCTTACAACTTCACGCGCTTTATCCATAGATTCTCTGGCTCTTTCGGCGTTTGATCGGTCAATCGCGATGATGTTCACAAAACTCATCCCGTAACCGAAAACCGGAAATTTCAAAAGCTCTTTTTTTGCCACTAAGCCAAGCCTTTTGCCTGCGTAAGCAAAAAGCGCGGCGGTGTCGAGATACGAGCGGTGATTCGAGACAAAAACGTAAGATTTCCCCTTTTCGAGATTTTCCGCGCCCGTAACTTTAACCCGCGCGCCGCAAGCCCGCAGCCAAACTTTCGCGCCCCAATCGCACCACGGATAAAGCCATTGCGGGCGGTTTATAATGCGATAAAAAACAATCAGCGGCGCGGCGACAAACAAAACCAGAACGCCCGCCGCCAGCCAGCACCAAAAGTAACGCAGTTTGCCGACAAAACGAGATTTGTTAGACTTCTTTACAGGAAATGAAAGTTTTTTATTTTCCCGAATAGCTTCCAGGAAATGGTTTTGCAAATGAACAGACATAAAATCTTTAATGGAAAATGGAAAATGGAAAATGGAAAATGGAAGTCAAAATATTATCCATTATCCATTTTCCATTATCCATTTTTCTTAATTCTACTATTATCGCTCGCCGTCGCCGCCCAAGTTCCGACGCCGAAATCGGTTTTGGGCTTTCACCCAACCGATGATAGAACAATCGCCGATTGGCAACAAATCAGCAGCTACTTTGCGCGGCTGGACGCGGCAAGCGATAAAGTTTCAGTGAGAGAAATCGGCAAAACGACGCTCGGCAAACCTTTTATCGCTGCGTTTATCAGTTCGACGGAAAATATCAGAAATCTCGAAAAATACAAACAAATCAATCAAAAGTTAGCTGACCCGCGAACGATAGCAAATGCCGTCGAACTCAAGAACTTAGTTGAAAACGGCAAAACGATTGTTGCAATTTCCAACTCGATTCACTCGACGGAAATCGTCGCCTCGCAGATGTCAATGCTTCTCGCGTATGAAATGGCGTCTTCAAACGACGCGGATACGAGAGAAATTCTCAACAACACGATTCTGCTGTTGATTCCCTCGGCAAACCCGGATGGAATTGACATCGTGGCTAATTGGTATCGGAAAACTCTGGGAACAAAGTCGGAAGGCTCCAGCCCGCCCGAACTTTATCATCATTATGCCGGACACGACAACAACCGCGATTGGTTTATGCTGAATCTGGCGGAAACGCGCCACGTTACAAAACTTTTCTGGCAGGAATGGTTTCCGCACATTGTTTATGACGTTCATCAGATGGGGCAAAACGGCGCGAGATTTGTTATCCCGCCGTTTTTCGATCCGCCCAATCCGCGTATCGCGCCGCTGATTCTGCGCGAGGTCGGTCTGCTCGGCTACAAAATCGCCGCCGATTTGCAGGCGCGAGATTTATCGGGCGTAGCAACGAATACGACATTCGACACTTGGTGGCACGGCGGTTTTCGCTCCGCGCCTTATTACCACAATTCAGTAGGCATCTTGTCGGAAGCCGCCAGCGCCGATCTTATGTCGCCGGTTACAATTACGGAAGACGCGCTCAGAAAAAATCGCCCGGCTCGCGGCTTTAATTCCGCGCTCGAAACGACGACTGCTTACCCGGCGGCTTGGAAAGGCGGCATCTGGCGACCGACGGATATTGCCGCGTATGAACTTTCGGCTTCGCGCTCGATTTTACAAATGGCTGCAAAATTCCGCGAGCGGTTTCTTTATAATTTTTACAAATTGGGACACGACAATCTGCAATATTCGCCCGAAGACCCGCAAGCATTTATCATTCCCGCCGGTCAATCGAATCAGGAAACGGTGGCGCGACTTTTGGAAATTTTGATGTGGCAGGGAATGGAAATCCATCGGATGAGCCGCGAGTTGGAAATCAAACACGAGAAAAATCAAGCGGATTTTCACGAAGTTCCGCTCAACAGCTTTCTTGTTTTCGTAAATCAGCCGCAAAAGCGAAATGTTCTGAGTCTGTTTGAAAAACAGATTTACCCGCAGCGCCTTAACGAAAAAGGCGAAGCCGAGCCGCCCTATGACGTTGCAGGCTGGACTTTGCCGCTGCAAATGGGTGTGGAAACCTTTGAAGCTTGGGACATAAAGGATTTGAAAATTCACCGCGATACTTTGAAAAAAGTGGAAAACATCAACCAAGCCCGGCAGACTCTGAATCTTCAGCCAAGCCGCGAGCCTTTTACCAAAATGCCGAATCCGCTGAAATCAAACCCGAAAATCGGGCTTTACAAAAGCCACTCGGCTTCGATGGACGAAGGATGGACACGGCTGGTTTTCGATAATTTTCAGATTCCTTACAGCTCGGTTTCCGACAGCGATATGCGCGGCGGAAATTTGAATTTCGACGTGATAATTTTGCCGTCGCAAAGCGAAAGCTCGATTATCAAAGGTTTGGAAACGTCGCGCTACCCGGAAGAGTTTACGGGCGGAATCGGCGAGCAAGGCGTTGAAAATTTGAAAAAATTTGTCGAAGCGGGCGGAAAGCTGATTTGCTTTGACGATTCCTGCGAAGCAGTTATCAAACGCTTCAACTTACCGATAAAAAATGCGCTTTCGGGTTTGAAGCGCAACGAATTTTACAATCCGGGTTCGGTTGTAAAATTAGAAGTGGATAAAACCACCTCGCTTGCCCGAAATATATCCGAAGAGGTTGCCGCATATTTTATAAACAGTTCGGCATTTGAAATTGCGGATGGAAGCAGGGTTGAAACCGTCGCGCGATATGCCGATAAAGACGCACTGCTTTCGGGCTGGATGCTCGGCGAAAACCGTCTGAACGGCAAAACGGCTCTGGCGCGGGCTGATTACGGAAAGGGCAAAATAATTTTATTCGCATTCCGACCGCAGCACCGCGGGCAGACTTTTGGCACTTTTCCGTTTATCTTTAACGCGCTGGAAAAATAGTTCGAGATATTGCAATTGGAACGATATTTTTAAAGCCGATGTGAATTGCATTGGCTTTTTTGCTTTAGGATTTTTGCAGCCTCTGGTGCTAAAATAAATTTTACCGAAAACCCAAAAATTAAAAGTTGAAAATCTCCCATTTCGGCTGGCAAAATTCTATTTTTAAGGAGCAAAATCTATGGACGCAGCACAAAAATCATACGACATCCCGAAATTTAAGGAACAATACGAAAATTTTATCGGCGGCGAATGGGTCGCGCCGAAGAGCGGCGAATATTTTGAAAACATTTCGCCCGTTGACGGTAAACCATTTACCAAAATAGCGCGTTCGACCGCTGAGGATATCGAACTCGCCTTGGACGCGGCGCATAAAGCCGCGCCCGAATGGAACAATTCTTCCGCCACTACGCGGAGCAATCTTTTGTGGAAGATCGCGGACAAGATAGAAGAAAATCTGGAAATGCTCGCCCGCGTCGAAACCTGGGACAACGGCAAGCCGATCCGCGAAACGATGGCGGCTGATTTGCCGCTAGCGGTTGACCATTTTCGATATTTCGCGGGCGTGATTCGCGCCGAAACAGGTGAAGCGACCGAACTTGATTCGCAAACGGTTTCGATAAATATTCACGAACCGCTCGGCGTGGTCGCGCAAATCATCCCCTGGAATTTTCCGCTTTTGATGGCGACCTGGAAAATCGCGCCCGCGCTGGCGGCGGGAAACTGCACGATTGTAAAACCCGCCGAACAAACTCCGGCTTCGATTATGGTTTTGATGGAATTGATTCAGGACATCCTGCCGCCCGGAGTTTTAAACGTCGTCAACGGTTTCGGTCCCGAAGCCGGAAAACCGCTCGCTACTTCTGAAAGAGTGGCAAAAGTCGCATTTACGGGCGAAACGACGACCGGACGCTTGATTATGCAGTATGCGTCGCAAAATCTGATTCCGGTTACATTGGAGTTAGGCGGAAAATCGCCGAATATTTTCTTTGAAAGCGTGATGGACGCGGACGACGATTTCTTTGATAAATGTCTGGAAGGCGCGGCGCTTTTCGCACTAAATCAGGGCGAAGTCTGCACCTGCCCGTCGCGCATTCTCGTTCAGGAATCAATCGCCGATAAATTTATCCCGCGCATCATCGAGCGCACGAAAAATATCAAAACGGGACATCCGCTCGACCCTGAAACGATGGTCGGCGCGCAGGCGAGCAAAGATCAGTTTGAAAAGATTTTGAACTATATCCAAATCGGCAAAGACGAAGGCGCGGAAGTTTTGTGCGGCGGCGAAGCCTGCAAACACAGCGACGGCATCGAAGAAGGCTACTACATTCAACCGACGCTTATGAAAGGTCACAACAAAATGCGCGTCTTTCAGGAAGAAATCTTCGGTCCGGTTACGTCAATCACCACTTTCAAAGACGAAGCCGAGGCAATCGAAATCGCTAACGACACGCTTTACGGTTTGGGCGCAGGCGTCTGGACGCGCGACGCGCACCAGCTTTACCAAGTTCCGCGAGCCATCAAAGCAGGTCGCGTCTGGGTAAATTGCTACCATAATTATCCGGCGCACGCCCCGTTCGGCGGCTACAAAAAGAGCGGCTTCGGGCGCGAAAACCACAAAATGATGCTTGACCATTATCGCAACAACAAAAACATGCTCATCTCTTACGACAAAAAAGCAATGGGATTTTTCTAGGAAATAATTAATCGAAGATGAACACGGATGAACGCAGATTTTAGGATTTGCGTTTACCCGTGTTTATTAAAAATGGTGGCAATCACCGCGTCTTATTCTTCAAATTCATCTGTTTCTTTGTATATCTTATTTAAGCTTTTTGGTGGTAAAACAGTTATATTCTTTTCTTTGGGTTTGTAAAGTTTGTCAGCATCTTTTCGATTTTGAATTCGTCGCCGTTCCACAAAATATGCAGAAATCAGTTCCCAAATGATTTTTCCGACATAAGAGCCAACGTATCCAGTAACCCCTATAGCTGCAATAACAATTGCACCTGCAACTACAACTGCAATAATTGCTCCAAAAACCAAAACTATAAGTAATACCAAAAGCAAAAGTAAAATTGGCATATCTAACCTCCTAATCTAAATTTGCGGTTTAATCTCCGCATTTGATTTTAGAATCTGCTACCCAAACAATTTGTCCGGTCGAAATTACTTCAACCTTAACCCAAGAATATGGTCTGACTTTTGAGGGAATTGGTTTTGTTCCATCTATCATTCTTATCCGGGTATTGTCTGGCAATGCCTCAATAATTCTTGAAGCATCTTTATCGCAATCATAGAGATCGCACTGACTC
>DATHTS010000844.1:0-12684 GCA_035462935.1 Pyrinomonadaceae bacterium | reverse complement strand
AGCCGTCAGCATTTCAAAACAGCTCAACGGTTGGATCGAATCGCTGAAAAATTCGGAAATCAAAGGCGTTAAATTTTTGACGGATAAAGAACGTAAGAGATTGCAGCAGGTAAAAGAAGATAAGGAATTCCGCGAAGCCTTGCAGAAAATCATGCGCGGCGAGAGCGTGGATTGGGATAAAATTTGAGAATTTAAAATTTCAAATTGAAATTTTAAATTAGGAGCGTGAAGAATGATTTCAAGATTTCTCGCCCGCTGGTAATTTGAAATCTGCCTTTTGAAATCTTACATTTGAAATAGATTCTGAAATCTCAAATTTGAAATCTGAAATAATTTTATGAACAAGGCAAAAACTCTGGGCGAATTAAAGGCGAGCGGCTGTACCTCTCGATCAGTCAAAGACGAAATGCGGGCGAATTTGATAAAAAAGCTTCGCACGGGCGAGAAGCTCTTTCCGGGCATTTTGGGCTATGAGGAATCTGTCATTCCGCAAATCGTCAACGCGATTTTGGCAAAGCACAACATCATTCTTTTAGGCTTGCGCGGGCAGGCGAAAAGCCGGATTATCCGGCAGTTGACCGAGCTTTTGGACGAAGAAATCCCGATTATCGCCGGTTCGGAAATTAACGATAATCCGTTTCAGCCTCTGAGCGCGTTTGGCAGACAGCAAATCGAGATTCACGGCGATGAGACGAAAGTTGATTGGGTAACGCGGGAGAATCGTTTTGTCGAAAAACTAGCCACGCCCGACGTTACGATTGCCGACATAATCGGCGATGTCGACCCGATAAAGGCGGCGAAAGGCGGGCATTTGCTTTCGGATGAACTGACGATTCATTTCGGGCTTCTTCCGAGGGCGAATCGAGGGATTTTTGCGATTAACGAGCTGCCGGATTTGGCTGGAAAAATTCAGGTCGGGCTGTTCAACATTATGCAGGAAGGCGACGTGCAGATAAAAGGCTATCCGGTTCGCTTGCCGCTCGATGTGATGCTCGTTTTTTCCGCCAACCCGGAAGATTACACGGCTCGCGGCAAAATCATCACGCCTTTGAAGGATCGAATCGGCGCGGAAATTATGACGCATTATCCGAAGGAAGTCGCGCTCGGCGTTGAAATTACAAGACAGGAAGCGTGGACGAAGCGCGAAGGTTTTGAAGATTTTAATGTGGAAATTCCCGAATTTATCGCCGAGACAATTGAGCAGATCGCTTTTGAAGCCCGCGACGATCAGCGGGTTGACAAGCATTCCGGCGTTTCGCAGCGTTTTTCTATTTCCGTTACCGAAGCCGCCGTTTCCAACGCCGAGCGCCGCGCTTTGATTACCGGCGAAAAGGAAATTGTGCCGCGAATTTCGGATATTTACGCCGCGCTTCCGGCGATGACCGGCAAAATGGAGCTCGAATACGAAGGCGAGCAGATCGGCGCGACTCGTCTGGCGAAGGATTTGATCAAACGCGCCGGCGGCGTGATTTTTGAAGGCTTTTTCCTCGGCATTGATTTTACGCCGACCGTTCAATGGTTTGACGAAGGAAATAAACTTTTGCTTTCCGATACGGCTTCCGCCGAAGAATGCGTGATGCTTCTTGAAGCCGTGCCCGAACTCATTTCGTCAACGTTGATTCCGCTGGAATTCGAGCGAAGAAATAAGGCAAAGCTCGTCTCCGCCTGCGAATTTGTTTTGGAAGGGCTTTACGCGCAAAACAAAATCTCGCGCAATGAAGAGGGCGGATTTGAAGCTGCGACTAGAGCCAAACGCGACCGGCGCGGGATGATTTATGAGGATTTAACCGATTTGGAGGGTTATAATTAGGCAAAACAAAAAAGCCGTGTGAAATATTCACACGGCTTTTTTGTTTATTGTGAGGTTAAAAATTAGTAGCGGCGATACTGTCTTTTATTCTTATCTTTCGGATTAACTTTATAAGTATAAAGCGCCGCGCCGCCCGCGCCCGCCGCTGCGCCGATCAAAGCGCCTTTTTTACCGCCTACAAGAGCGCCAAGTAATGCGCCAGCGCCGGTTCCGATACCGATGTTGATTACATTACGGTGCTTATCATAAATGTTCTTATCCTTATTTTCTTTATAAGTTCGCGCCGTTGAGGTTCGGTTTTTGTTGTAATAGCGTTTGCCGGTTTGCGCGTTTGCCGCTAAAGGCATAACAATCGCCATCATTGCCATCATCACAAATGTTGCTAAAAATTTTTTCATAATTTCGTTTCTCCTTTGATTTTTTTGAAGGTTAAAACCTTCGCTTGCTTTCTGTAAATGGCAATCACTGTGCCAAAAGTGAAACGCACTGTATTCCCAACAGTTTAAGGGTTTAATTTATTTTTTTATTGCTTCTGAAAATACTATATGGTTTATCATTCTACGGTTTCGGTTGACGATTTAAGAGAAAATATAAGTTCCCGGAAGCGATTTTATAAGAAACAGACTTTTTACCCGTAATTTCTTAACGGCTTGATAATTGCTTGTTTTCTGTTTCAAAGGTGATATTCGCTTTTTAGAGGAATTTTTGTCGTATTTATATACAGAAATTGATGTTTGATTCTCAGACAATTTGAGTTTCATCGCGGATACGCCGAAAAATTCATTAATTACAAAGGAGAGAAATAAAAATGGGAAAAAAGAATAATGTAAATCCAGATCACTACAAGACAGCCGGGCGCGAAAAACCGGGCGAGGACATCGTTCACGAAGTTCACAAGCAAAAATATACGCAGGCTCAAAGCAGCCAATTGGGTTCTGACTTTATGCCGAACTCACAGTTTGATGAAAATAAAAAGACCAAAGCCGGTCATGCAGAAACCGGAGAAGTTAACTCTTCTGCCAATTCATCAAGCAACGATTAAACTTTAATAAAGGTCAAGACATAATCTTGACCTTTATTCTTTACCGATTTTACAGACTTGAACAAACGTTTAAAAAGCCTGATACTTGGAAAGTAAAATCAAAATATCTGAATTCTTACAAATTACAAGAAATAAATTTTTAACTGGGCAGGAAAAAAGAAGATAAAAAATTCAGTCGGGAAATTGGTTGCGATATCTAAAATAGACAAAAGATAATTAATACAAATGTGCGGCATTACCGGGTTTGTTTACGCGAATTCTCGAAAAGCAAACCGTGAAATTTTGGAAAAAATGAATCAGTGTATCGTCCACCGCGGTCCTGATGAAGACGGCTTTTACCTCAAAGAAAACGTCGCTCTAGCGATGCGTCGTTTGTCTATCATTGACCTGGCGGGTGGGCAGCAGCCGATTTTTAACGAAGACCGCTCGAAAGTGATTGTTTATAACGGCGAGGTTTATAATTTTCAATCGCTTCGTAATGATTTAGAAAAGGAAGGACACAAATTTCAAACCAATTCCGACACGGAAGTTATTCTTCACCTTTACGATAAGCACGGCGCTGACTGCCTTCAATTCCTGCGCGGAATGTTCGCTTTTGCAATCTGGGACGAAACGGAAAAATCGCTTTTTCTAGCCCGCGACCGCGTCGGGAAAAAGCCGCTTCTTTACTCGCATCAGCCGAATGGAGATTTGATTTTCGGTTCGGAATTTCGGGCGCTTCTCGAACATCCCGCGATCAGCCGCGAAGTTGATTACAATGCGATTGACAGTTATATGTCTTATCTCTGCGTTCCGGCGCCGCAGACCGCTTTTAAGCAGATTCGCAAACTCGAACCGGGACATTGGCTGCGCTGGAAGAATGGACGCATTGAAACGAAGCGTTATTGGCTGCCCGATTTTTCCAAAAAAATTAAAATAACCGAACAGGAAGCGGAAGAAGAAGCGCTGCGGATTTTGCGCGAATCGGTAAAACTGCGAATGATTTCCGAAGTCCCGCTCGGCGCTTTTCTTTCCGGCGGGGTTGATTCTTCCACAGTCGTCGCGCTTATGGCGCAGGAAAGCGAAAAGCCGGTCAAAACCTTTTCAATCGGCTTTGAAGAACAGGATTTCAGCGAACTAAAATATGCCAAGCGCGTTGCCGAGCATGTCGGCGCGGAATATCACGAGTTTATTGTAAAACCCGACGCGCTGGAAGTTTTGCCGATTTTGGTCGAGCATTACGGCGAGCCATACGCCGATTCTTCCGCGATTCCGACCTATTACGTTTCCAAGGAAACCAGAAAATATGTAACCGTCGCGCTCAACGGCGACGGCGGCGACGAAAGCTTTGCGGGTTACGAACGTTATATGGCGATGCGGCTTGCCGAAACTTATTATCGTTTCCCGAAACTCGCGCGTCAGTTTTTTATAGAAGCGCCGATAAATTTATTCCCGACATCAGAACTCAAAAGAAATCGTATTCGCGATGTAAAACGCTTTGTGCAGGCGGCTTCCCTGCCAAAGGTTGAAAGGTATTTTCGATGGGTATCGTCATTTAATCAAGAGGCAAAAGCGGAGCTTTACACGCGGGAGTTTACCGAAAAAACTTCAGCGAACGAGCCTTCGCGTTTTCTCCGGCAATGGTTTGCCAAAGCGAACGGTTCCGGCATTTTAGACACGGCGCTTTTAACCGATCAAATGACTTATCTGCCGAACGATTTGCTCGTCAAAGTTGATATAGCTTCGATGGCAAATTCGCTGGAAGCGCGTTCGCCGTTTCTCGACCATAATTTAATCGAGTTTGCCGCCAGTCTGCCGGAAAAAATCAAAGCGCGGCGGTTTGAAACCAAATCATTTTTGAAACGGATTGCCGCCCGTCTCGTTCCGCGCGAAGTTATTTACCGTCGTAAAATGGGTTTCGGAGTTCCGGTCGGAAGTTGGTTTCGCGGCGAGATGAAGGAATTTGTGCGGGAAATTCTGCTTTCGGAAAAATCTCTGCGTCGCGGTATCGCCAAGCCGGAAATGATCGAAAAATACGTGCGCGAACACACCGAAGCGGAGCGCGATCACGCTTTTCAAATTTGGACGCTTTTGATGCTGGAGCTTTGGTTTCAGAGGTTTATTGATTAAAGTATGGCTTGGACGGAATTTGAAGAGAAAAATTCGGAATAAGTGAAAGCTGATAAGTGATAACTAATAATGAAAGCCAACTGAATTATCACCTATCACTTATCACTAATTACCTATTCTGAAGAAGCCTGATTGTTTAACCACTTAACTCAAAGGCTTGTTTTGTGTTTTGAGTCCGTTGTAAGATACAAACTTTGATGCGGACTTAAAAGTCAGTATCCGGCGGCGATGTTCCCGCACAATCGTGATCACAGCCGCTTCTAATAAAAGTCGCTGTTGATTTGCCGGATACTGACTTTTGAATATTATCTGATTTATGGCGAAAGAACGGATTACAAACGCCCTGACCATTGATTTTGAGGATTGGTATCAAGGCTTGGAGATTCCCTATTCGGATTGGGAGAAGTTTGAAGACCGCATCGAAATGGTCGGCGATAAGCTTCTGCAAATCCTCGAAGAAGGAAACACCAAAGCGACGTTTTTTATGCTTGGCTACGTGGCGGAGCAGCATCCCGAAATTGTCAAAAAAATCAAATCCGCCGGTCACGAAATCGGAACGCACGGTTTTTCTCATACATTGATTTACAAGCAGGAGCCGGAAGTTTTCCGTCAGGAAATGAAACGCGCCGTCGAGTTTTTGGAAGATTTGACCGGCGAAGCCGTTCTCGGACATCGCGCCCCGTTTTTTTCGATTACCAAAGATTCCCTGTGGGCTTTGGATATTCTGGGCGAATTGGGAATCAAATATGATTCCAGCATTTTCCCGGTTTTGAATTACCGTTACGGCATTGCGGGCGCGCCGCGTTTTCCGTATAAAATCAAGCGCGAGAAATACGAGTTTATGGAATTTCCGGTTTCGACCTTGAAACTGCCGGGCGTAACTCTGCCGATTTCCGGCGGCGCTTATTTCAGGATTTACCCTTATCAATTGACGAAACAGGCGTTGCGAGCCGTCAATCGTTCGGGCAATCCGATAACTTTTTATCTGCATCCGTGGGAGCTTGACCCCGATCACCCGCGCATTGATGTGCCGCGCCGGATTGCTTTGACGCACTATTTCAACCTCGGCGCGACCGAGCGGCGGCTTCGCAAATTACTGCGCGATTTCGATTTCGCGCCGATGAAAGAGGTTTTAAATATCAACTGAGTTTTATGTCAAATAATGTCAAACAGGTCGAAAAGAAAGTCCGCGACCATTTTCACGCAGATGCGGAACGTTTCGATGCCATCTACGGCACGAAAAAGAATTTTGTGTCAAAGTTTATTGATGATTTCTGGCGCGGCGTTGTGCAGAAACGCCTCGAAGTAAATGTCGAAAAGTTAGAACCGCTGGCAGGCAAAAGGATTCTGGATGTCGGCTGCGGTTCGGGCAGGTTTTGCATCGCTTTTGCCCAGAAAGGCGCAAAGTATGTTCTCGGCGTTGATTTCGCTCCGGCGATGATTGAGATTGCCGATCAGCTCGCCAAACAAGCGGGCGTTGAAGAGCAATGCGAATTTCGCGTCGGGGCTTTTCCAGACATTATAAAAGAAAGCGATTTGCCGTTTGACGCGGCAACCGGCAACGGCTTTTTCGATTACATCGCCGAACCCGTGCCGATTATCGCTAAAATGCGCGAGATGACCAAAGGGAAAATGATTATGAGCTTTCCCAAGGCGGTCGAATGGCGCGTTCCGCTGCGCCGCGTGCGCTTTTGGATGAAAGGCACGCCGCTTTTTCTTTATCATGAAAAACAGGTTAAGGAAATTCTCGCCGAAGCGGGCGTGACCAAATACGAATGGATAAATCTCGACCGCGATTATTTAATAGTCGCGGAAGTTTAAGTGAATTTATTGAAGTTAGAATAAATGAGCCTTTTGACAGACGTTCAAAAAACCAAGCCGAAAGAGGAGGTTTCTCACGCCGAATCCGCCGGAGAAAAACAAACCTCAAAGCCGATTCGCGTGCTTCACATCATCACGCGAATGATCGTCGGCGGCGCACAGGAAAACACTCTTCTTTCGGTCGTCGGTCTGGATGCAATGTCGAAATATGACGTAACGCTGATGAGCGGAATTGACCGCGGGCGCGAGGGCGAATTGCTCTCGCAAGCAAGGGAAAAATCTCACGTTGTAATTGTTCCCGAAATGGGCAGAAGCATTAATCCGTTTTCCGATTTGGTCGCTTTCTGGAAAATTTATCGCCATATCCGCCAAGGTCGTTATCACATTGTCCACACGCATTCGTCAAAAGCGGGCGTTCTCGGCAGAATAGCCGCGTGGCTCGCCGGAACTCCGATTATCGTTCACACGCTGCACAGTCTTGTTTTTCACGATTATCAACCCTGGGTAATTAACCGCGCTTGGTGGCTGATGAAAAAAGTCTGCGCGCCGATTACCGATTATTTTATCAGCGTTTCAGAAATAATCGTGCAAAAGGCGATAAAAGCGGGTGTTGATAAGCCTGAAAAGTTTCGCACGATTTATAGCGGGATGGAGCTTGACTGGTTTTTGCAGGCGAATTTTGACGGCAAAAAAGTGCGCGGGGAATTCGGCATTCCCGAAGACGCTCTGGTGGTCGGAAAAATCGCCCGACTTTTTCCCTTGAAAGGTCACGACCAATTGATGGACGCCGCGCCGGAAATCGTCAAGCGTCATCCGAACGTGCGGTTTTTCCTGATCGGCGACGGCATTTTATATGAGCATCTGCAGGAACGCGCCCGCGGATACGGGATTTTGGAAAATTTTGTCTTTGCCGGGCTGATTGACCGCGAAAGGATACCGGAGATGATTTCGGCGATGGATATTGTCGTTCACACATCTTTGCGCGAAGGTCTGGCTCGCGTTTTGCCGCAGTCTTTGGCGATGGGCAAGCCCTGCGTGTCGTTCGATATTGACGGAGCGCCGGAAGTAGTGATTGACGATTACACCGGATATTTGGTCAAAGCGCACGATTCGGAAGGACTTGCCGAGGCGGTTTCCAAACTTTTAAATGATGAAGAGTTGAGGCGGAAAATGGCTGAAAACGGCAGGAAGCACGTTGACCCGATGTTTCGGGCGGAGAAGATGGTTGAAGACATTGCCGAGGTTTATGAGATGCTGCTGGAAAAACACGCGGAACGAATTGAAAAATTTGACAAGAAATTTGCTAAAAATTAAGCTGAAATCATTTTTTGCTTGATATTATCTCCGAAATATTTTGTAATAACTTCAATCACAAAAATAACAAGCCGGATTAAATATGTTCGAGATTTTCCAAAATCCGTTTGCGGTTACGCTGATAAGTTTTTTTCTGGCGGTAGTTCTAACTTATCTGGTGCGCGAATTCGCCCGCAAATACGGATTTGTCGCCAAACCGAAGCTGGACCGCTGGCATAAAAAGCCGACCGCGATGATGGGCGGCGTGGCGATTTTTCTCGCAACAATAATTTCTTATGTTTTGTTCGTTCCCAAAACGCCGCAGTCGTGGATTATCATCGGGAGCAGTTCGATTTTGTTTCTCGTCGGTTTGATTGACGATGTTCTGAACATAAAACCTTATCAAAAGCTCATCGGTCAGTTTATCGGAACGTCTCTCGTTATCGGTTCGGGATTGGTTTTGCCCTGGACGGATTCTCAAATTATCAACATCGCCATCACGGCTTTCTGGATTATCGGCATCACGAACGCGATAAATTTGCTGGACAATATGGACGGGCTTGCCGGCGGAATCGCGGCAATTGCCGCCTTCGCTCTGGCAGTCGGGCTGGGCGAAAGCGGGCAGCCTTTTGAATTGCTTTTACTCGCGGCTTTTATCGGCGCTTTGATCGGATTTTTAGCTTTTAATTTCAATCCGGCTTCGATTTTTATGGGCGACTGCGGCTCGATGTTTGTGGGATTTCTGCTGGCAAGCTCGGTTATGCTCAATCAAGTCGGCGGGCGTTCGAGAAGCATTTTTTCCGTTCTCGCCGTGCCGGTTTTGATACTTTTCGTGCCGATTTTCGATACTACTTTTGTAACGATTCTACGCAAGCTTTGGGGACGAAAAGCCTCGCAGGGCGGACGCGACCACACTTCGCACCGGCTGGTCGCCCTCGGACTTTCGGAACGCTCAGCCGTTTTGATGCTTTACGGTTTTGCGCTGATGGCGGGATTGCTTTCCGTTTCCATCAATCATCTGCAGCCGACTAAAAGCCTCGCTTTAGTCGCCGTTTTTATTTTAGCTCTGGCGATTATCGGCGTTTATTTATCGAAGGTTAAGGTCTATAATGAAGAAGAAATCGCCTTACGGAATAATGCCGTTTCCGGCTTTCTGTTTAATCTTTCGCATAAACGCCGTATTTTTGAAGTCATTTTGGACGCTTTTCTTATCACGCTGGCTTATTACGGCTCATATGCTTTACTTTTTGGAGACTTTGAGGAAACAGGCGATTGGGACCTTTTTATCAAATCCCTGCCGCTTTTGATAGTTCTCAAGCTCGGCGCGTTTTTAACGGTCGGCGTCTATCGCGGCATTTGGCGTTACACGAGCATTCGGGACTTTTTTACATTTTTCAAAGGCGTCGTTCTCGGCTCGATTTTAAGCGTTCTGGCAATTTTATTTTTATATCGCTTTCAATATTTTTCGCGGGCGGTTTTTATTGTTGACGGCATACTTTTATTTTTAGCTTTAGCGGGCAGCCGTATGGCTTTTCGCCTTTTCCGCCAAATGCTGCCGCAGCCATTCAGAAAAGACGGGCGAAGAGTTATGATTTACGGGGCGGGCGACGGCGGCGAGCTTGTTTTGCGCGAAATAAATAACAATCCCGAATTAAATTACAAGCCCGTCGGGTTTATTGACGATGATTCTTTAAAAGCCGGGAAAGTTATTCACGGTCTTCGCGTTTATGAAGGAAACGGCTCGCTGCCTTCCGTCTTCCGCGAAAATGATGTGCGGGAGGTTTTAATTTCCTGCCGCGATATGTCGCCCGAAAGATTAAATCAGGTGCGGGAAATTTGCCGCGAAAGTGAAGTCCTTCTCCAACGCGCCCGGTTGAAAATCGAGCCGGTTGATTTTGAGTAGGCAGTTGGCAGCGGCGGTCGGCAGTTAATGCTGTGTTTTAAAGACCGATATTTTACCGCAAAGCGACTGCCTACTGCCACTGCCAACTGCTTACTGAACAAATATGCCGATAAAATCCATCAAACTCGAGAGCATTCCCCGACGCGCTGTTTTGCCGGTCGCGGCGATGTTCTGTTTTGTCTTAATGTTTTTCGCAGCCAAGTGGTGCTTTGCAAATACTCTCGTTACACAAACCGTCCAAATCGAGGTCGTCAAAATGGCTACGGAACTTGCTCCGAATGACCCGCTGACTCATTTTGTTATGGCGGCTTTGAATGAAAGGACTTTTCTGGCGGAAAATCAGGAGATTTCACTGGCGGAATACGAAAAAGCGGTTTCCGTCTCGCCAAACGATTTTCGGCTGTGGCTCGCAGTCGGCAGGGCGCGCGAGCGAAACGGCGACGCGGCGGGAGCCGAAAAAGCCCTGCGAAAAGCCCTTGAGCTCGCCCCGAATTACGCGCAGGTTCAATGGACGCTCGGCAATCTACTTTTGCGGCAGGAAAATTCGCAGGAAGGTTTCGCTTTTATGCGCCGGGCGATTGAAACGGATAAGCAATATATTCTCCCGGCGGTTTCAACCGCGTGGTTTATTTTCGACGGCGACATCGCGCAAATCGAACAAAACATCGGCAATTCGGCAAATACAAAAGCGGCTCTCGCGGTTTTTCTCGCCAGGCAGAAACGTTTTGACGAGGCGGTGCAAATCTGGAACGCCCTGCCCGAAAACGAAAGGCAGACGGATTTTAAGGAAAACGGCGAAGAAATTTATCGTCAATTAATCGCCGAAAAACAGTTTCGCAACGCTCTGGATTTTCAAACTCATTCCGGCGAAACGGAAACCTTCGCAGTCGGAAAAATCGCCAACAGCAGTTTTGAAAATGACATCAAAACCGTAAATCCCAGCATTTTCGATTGGCAAATCGCCGAAGGTTTGCACCCGCAGATCGGTCTGGATAATCAGCAGAGGCAGAGCGGAGAACGCAGTCTCGTGATAATTTTCAACTCTTCAGACGGAAAGGCTTTTCGCCCGGTTTCGCAAACCGTAGTTGTTGAATCGGGAAGAACTTACGAATTTGAAGCGTTTTACAAATCCGAATTAAAAACTTCAACGACGCTAAAATGGGAAATCGCCGATGCCGCCGACGGCAAAATTCTAGCCTCGACCGAACCGATTGCGGAAAATTCCGGTTGGTCGAATCTGAGAACGAAGTTTTCCGTTCCCGAAAATACGCAGGCAGTCGTCATCCGGCTGGCGCGAATTGGCTGCATTTCGGCAATCTGTCCGATTTCCGGTAAAGTTTGGTTTGACGATTTAGCGATAAAATAATTGGAATAAGTGAGAAATGAGAAGTGAGAAATGAGAACCAAAAGAGGAAAGAGGGTATCTGTTTTGACAAAAAAGGTTGAGAAGGAATTTAACTCTAAATTATAAACTCTAAACTCTAAACTATTTACGGATAGTCTTTGCAAATTAGTTTATAGTTTACAGTTTATAGTTTAGAGTTTTGCATTCGATTCCTTCCGGTTTTTCTTTCCAAACTGTTTTGTCAATACATCTATCAGCTATTACAAAGATAAGACTTTAGATCATAAATTCAGAAACGCTATCAAATTAAATGTCTAAAAATTCTACAAATTCTTCCGATTGGCTGGACGAAGCGGCTTTTGACGACGAGCCTTCGCGTTTGAGCCGGGCGATTTTCTTTTTGCTCTGCGCGATTCCCGTTTTGGCAACCATCGCTTACGGCGCGGTTGATACGTGGGGTTTAGGGATTTTGTCGCTGCTTTCGGGAACGATTTTGATTTTATGGCTGGTGGACGCCTGGCTGAAAAAAGAATTCTTTTTCAGCGCGAATTTGCTCCAACTGCCTTTGCTCGGATTGATTTTAATCGGTTTAATTCAGCTTTTGCCGCTTCGCAGCTACGACATTTCCGGTGATTTGTTCGCTGTTCCGCCGGTCAGTTCTCTTTCGCTCGATCCGTATGCCACGCGCTTTTTTATCATTCAGCTCGGAATTTTCTTTATTTTTTTCGCCGCCGCGCTTACTTTTATCAATAATCGGAAGCGCCTGCAAAAAATTGTTCTGGCGATAATTATTTTCGGCGCGGCAATGGCGTTTTTCGGCATTTTGCAGCGGCTCGCCGATACCGAAACCATTTACGGAATCCGCCCGCCCGGACAAGCGATTCCCTTCGCATCCTTCGTCAACCAACATCATTTCGCCGCGTTTATGGAAATGACATTGGGAATAACGCTCGGCTTGCTTTTCGGAAAAGCTACCAAAAAAGACAAACGCCTATTGTTAGTAATCGCCGCCGTTTTAATGGGAATCGCTCTTATTTTAACCGGTTCTCGCGGCGGGATGCTGAGTTTTCTGGGCATTTTGGCTTTTTTGATTTCGGCAAATTTTCTGAGAAGAAATAAAGAACGGACGGAAATGGATAAAACCGGCAGCATACGACGCAATCTGGCGCTGGCAGGAAGCGGGTTGGCTTTGATTTTTATTTTATTCGGCTCGGTGCTGCTGCTCGGCGAAGATCAATCTCTAGTCAGAGGCATCGGTATAACACCCGGCGCGGGAGATTACAGCAGCGGCAGGCTTCACTTTTGGCAAACGGCTCTACAGATTTTTCTGAATAATCCTGTTATAGGCGCGGGGCTTGACG
>DATHTS010000843.1:0-4191 GCA_035462935.1 Pyrinomonadaceae bacterium | reverse complement strand
AACTTCTGACAAATAATTACAAGAGCTATCTTTTCTCGCTTCAATCCAATGATAATTACCGGCGGTTTGCCAACCGTTTTCCGTTTCGTTTTATGAAAAGATTATACGTCAAAGCCCGTAAAGATAATGTTTTTGAATGAAACGGTTTAGTTTTGGAAGTAATAATTCGTTTTTAACTCAAATCCATAAAGAAAAACTATAAGATTGAAGTTCGACTAAATTGGCAAAAAACTCCGGTGCGAAACGCGGTTGACTTCATTTGCCGCTAATTTCTAAAATAAAGCTAATGTATGACAAACAAATCGGGACGGAAGTAAAAAAAGCCGGAAGTGAGTGTTGTAATTCCCTCATACAATACGGCTGAGTTTATTTCCCAAGCGCCCAATCCGGTTTGTTTATCATTTCTGAGGGTCAAACTAAATGCTAAATTGCTCGCCGAAAGTAACAAAAATTTGTCGGAATAAATGGTTTGAAAAGTCAGTTTAGAGGCGTCTTTTAAGCTCTTGAAACAATAAAACAGTTGAGCCGAAAGCGGAAAGAACATTAATTGAAAAAGAAAAAAAGGTGATTAGTCGAATAAGTAGTATTCTTTGCTGCAACTTCTCATATTATTCTGCTTAATTTGGGGTAGGTATTGTTATTGTTGTCAATTTAGACTGTTGATTCACATTAAAATTTCAAGGTCAAAAATGTGTCGGAAAACATCGCTTCAATCAATTCTTCAGCCGAGCCGGAAATTCCTTCGACCGAGGGAATAACCACAAAAGTCGTCAAAGGCAGCCTTTGGACTTTGGCGGGAACCGTTCTGCCGTTTCTGGCTTCTTTCATTTCAATTCCTTTTGTAATCCGGTTTTTAGGCACCGAAGCATACGGCGTTCTGGTGCTGGTTATGCTGATTCCGACGTATTTTGCTTTTTCCGATTTCGGAATGGGGAATGCCTCGACAAAATTCGCTTCGGAGGCTTACGCGCAAGGCTTGAGAAAAAAAGAAGGCGAAATCGTCCGCACCGCCGCCTTCATCGCTTTTTTGTTTTCGTTTCCGTTTACCGCGGCTCTTTTTCTGTTTTCCTTTCCAATCGTCGTTTTTCTCAAAGTCCCCGAATATCTCCAATCTCAGGCAAGCGCGGCATTAAAAATAACTGCTGCCACCTTCATATTTGCCATTCTGGGGGGAATTTTCAATACACCGCAATTGGCGCGGTTGAGAATGGATTTAAATACCTTTGTTAATACGAGCGGAAAACTGATTCCGGCTGTGGGAATTCCGCTGGTTTTGTATTTCGGCGGCAGTATCGTCGAAGCGGTTTCCGTCGCATTGATTGCGGCTATTCTGATTTTGCTCGGGCATATTCTGGTTTCGGGCAGTCTTTTAAAAGAGCTTTTTCAAACCACGATTAACCGGGAAATAATCAAGCCGATGCTGAAATTCGGCAGCGGCTGGATGATTGCCGTCGTTGCCTCGATTTTACTCGTCAATCTCGAAAAAGTCTTTTTAACCGGAATGATTTCGGTCAAATCTCTGGCGTATTACTCGGTGGCGTTTACTTTTGCAAGTATGGCGACGATGTTTTCAACCGCGATGATTCAATCGCTTGTTCCCGCTTTCTCGCAGCTTCTCGCGCCTGAACAGCGGGCGCAGCTCGACGGGCTTTTTTCCCGGAGCATTCGCCTGAATTTGATTTGGCTTTTGCCTGCCGTAATGTTTTTGTTTGTTATCGCCAAGCCGTTTTTTACGATTTGGGCGGGCGAAGATTTCGGGCGCGAAAGTCCGATTCCTTTTTATATTCTTCTTTCGGGTTTGTTTTTCAACATCCTCGCCTTCGTTCCGCACAGCGCGATAACGGCTGTTGGCAGAACCGACGTTTTTGCTAAACTTTACTGGATTGAATTGTTTTTGTATGTTTTCGCCGTAATCCTTTTGATAAATTCATTCGGAATCGTCGGCGCGGCAATGGCTTGGAGTATGCGCGTAATCGCCGACGCCTTTGTAATTATTTGGCTGGCGCGGCGAATCGTCGGCGTTTCATTCAAATTTACAAGTCATTTTGCGAACCTGATTTTCGGTTTCCTATTACTTTTGCCGCCAATGCTTTTCGCCGCCTTTTATGATAATTTTTCATTTTGGTTAATAGTTCTGCTGCCTTTTTCGACGGCACTGTATGCCCTGCTGATTTGGAAGACATTTCTTGAAAGGGAAGAAAAGATTTGGATAAAAACCGGAATTTATAAAATGTTGAAGCTTGAAAATAGAAACTCCGTGAAATAATTTTTGAATTGTGACAGGTATTTTAGTTTAATTATGCTTTCGATAATAATCGCATCCTGCAATGAACAAAATTTGGCGAATGTAGAGCAAAGTATTTCTCAAACCGTCGGAATCCCGTATGAAACGGTTGTCATTCGAAATCCGAACCAAAAATACAGCCTAGCCGAGGCATACAATCTCGGAGCGGAAAAGGCAAAATTCGATTTTCTGTTGTTTGTTCATGAAGATGTTGTCTTTCACACGAAAGATTGGGGTAAAAATTTAATTTCACATTTCGAGAATTTGCCTGATGCCGGAGTTCTCGGTATTTCGGGAACAAGTTATAAGACTTTCGCTCCGGGCGGCTGGTGGAATCCCAATTATTCATATCTTTATGTTAATCATTGGCAATCTTTTAAATTTACCGAAAGAGAACGCGAACTCTGGCGGAGGCAGGCGGAAAAAGCCGCTGAAGTCATCTGCCTGGACGGAGTTTTTCTGGCGATTAAAAAAGAAGTTTTCAATCAAATAAAATTCGATAAAAGTATAAAAGGCTTTCACGGATATGATTTGGATTTATCGCTCGCCGTTTCCGAAAAGTATAAAAACTATTTTATTCCCGACATTTTACTGGAACATTTTTCCGAAGGGAATGTTGATGATAAATGGTTGGAAACAGCTTTTGTTTTATTTAAAAAATGGGAAAATGTTTTGCCGAAAAATTCCGCGGCAAATCAGTTTGCGGATAAAAAGACTGAAGCCGAAGTCTTTGTCAATTACATAAAATTAGTGTTTCAGTCCGATATTTCTTTTAATCGGAAAATGCGGATTTTCTCATATTCGACATATGCCGTCATTAGAAAACTTCATATCCCTTTCAGAATACTGTTTTCAGCATCGAAAATGGCGGCGAGAAGTTTTTTTTCCGAAGAAAAGCTTCAATTTGCTCGTAAAATTTCAACCGGCAAAGGCGTTTCCAATCTTTGAAAGTTAATTTTGGCGGCTAACCGTTTCCATAAAAAATTGATGCCGAAAAAATATTTTCAAAATCGAATTTTAAGTTTTTTGCAAGACGCTATAAATAAAATTTACGCAGTCTTTTAACGACGCAAACCGGCTTGGCGAATCGGCAAACGCCAAGCCGTTCGATTTTTACAAAGGCTTGACAAAAAAAAGATTTTCCAGCAATTTCTATTTAGATTGCTTCAAAACAAATCTTAGAATTAAGTTTGAACGAAAGAAAAATGAATACCGAACTGGCAAAAAATTTGTCAAAAAACTTTTTTTTTGACCTCGACAAATTGGAAAAAGTAGCAGACGAATACCACACACGCTTCATAAACGCGAAACCGTTTCCCCACGTTGTAATAGACAATCTTCTTCCCGATGAAGCGCTGGAAACCGTCTTAGAGGAATTTCCCGGAACAAAGCAGATTGACTGGATTGATTTCTACGGCGGCGTTCAAACAAAATTAGCTTCAAAAACCGAAGAACAAATGGGACCGTTTACAAGGTTTTTGATGTATCAGCTCAATTCGGCTACTTTTATAAAATTTTTAGAAAAGCTGACCGGAATTGAAGGTTTGATCCCCGACCCGCATTTTTGGGGTGGCGGGCTGCATCAAATTAAACCGAAAGGTTATCTAAAAGTGCATACGGATTTTAATTTTCATCCCGTTTTAAAGGTAGATCGCCGGATCAATCTGCTGGTCTATTTGAACAAAGATTGGGATGAAAGCTACGGCGGGGAGTTGGAATTATGGGATCGGGACGTTACCAAATGCGAAGCGAAAATTATGCCTCTGTTTAACCGAATGGTGGTTTTTAATACAAACGATTATTCATTTCACGGGCATCCCGAACCGCTCGCCTGCCCGCCCGACAGAACGCGCAAATCTCTGGCTTTGTATTACTACAGCAACGGGCGACCCGAACACGAAGTTTCA
>DATHTS010000842.1:0-3165 GCA_035462935.1 Pyrinomonadaceae bacterium | reverse complement strand
TGAACAGGCGGAAAATGCCATCCTGTTAAAAGGCGACGTTTGTGCGGGCGCGGATGACGCCGTGCGGTATCGGCAATTTGTCAACGAGCAAATTATGAATTCACTTGGCGATTGGAATTTACTGCCGTCTTTGAGCGCGGTTAAAGCCCCGGTTTTAATCATTCACGGCGAGGCAGACCCGACTATCGTTAAATCGCCGAAAGCGTGGACACCAACGATGCCAAACGCCGGACTGCTTATTATCAAAGGCGCGGGGCATCTTCCGCACATCGAACAGTCGGAAATATTTTTCAAGGCTGTCGAAACTTTTCTCAAAGGCAATTTTCCGCCTGACGCAAAAAAGTTTCAAACTTCTGCGGAAAAGGGTTGAGTGATGATAACGGGCAACATAACAATTCAATCGTGAGGGCGAAAAAGCGACCTTGTTATCGAGGTGTCTTTTTACCCTTAAGTTGTCTGTAGCGGTTTCGCCCCACGTCATCTCAAGCGTTCGGCATTTCCTTATGATAATATAGTTCTCAAAAATTGAGGACTAAATTAAATGCAAAGACAGGAACGCATCGAAAAACTGGCTAAAGATACTTTTCACCGTGCCGTGCGCGAAAGCATCGCGGGCGTTTTCGTCCTCGTTGCTTTTGCGTATTTTTTGCAAAACGCGCCCGTCGGCAGCGCAAAATACTACGGCTGCCTGCTTATTTTGGTGTCAACCGGCTTTATTCTCGGCGTAGTTTGGGCATTTACAATCAGTCGTCGCGTTGTTGACAGACATCCGGCAACGGATTCGCTTTTTTGGCGCGAAGCGTATGAAACACAAGCCAAACTGTTGAGGTTTGTTCCGTTGTGGTATGCCGCGCCGCTCACATCGGGAGCGATTTTATTCATTGCGCCGACATCGGCAAATGAGTTTGCGGTTTTCCTGTTGCAGTTGGCGATTGTTGGAGCGGTTTTCGCGGGCGTTACATATCTAAACAAAACGGCGGCAGAGGGACTTGAAGCAGAGGCAAAAGAGTTATGTAATTAACGACACGCCGAATTTTCAAGCATCGAAGCGAGGATACAATACGAATAATTCCTTGGCGAAAGTGAAAAGCGATTAATTCTTCCACGAAATTTGTGTTAATTTTTAATCGATTTAGATAACTTTAAATTAAAGCTGAATAAAAGGAGAGGACTCAAAGTGCTAAAGCAAAAGGTTTTGGTTTCGCTCATACTTTTACTTGTAACTTTTTCCCTAAATGCTCAAGATTCTACAATTACTTCTGAGCAATCCGTCAATCCGGTAGTGCATTTTAAAAAAGCGCAAGATTTGATTTCGGAGAAGAAATATGCCGAAGCAAAAAAGATTTTAGAAAACCTCCTGCAAAAATTTCCAAATGATTTTGAAATTCGTGGACTTTATCTGGAAGCAGTCGGGGCAATCGAAAGCAACGAATTTTATCGTGAAAAAGCTCTTGAAGCCTTAGAGTTTTATAAAAAAGTTCCGATTGCCGAGCGCTCCGAAATTTTTTATGAAAGGTATCGGATAGTTTTACGCGATTTAAAGAAATCCGGTGAAATGCTTGCTTTGAAGGATGAGATCGCTCAAAAATTTCCTCGTAGCAGGTTAGCCGTATCGCTCCGCGTGGCTGAAGCGTTAAGTGAAAAAGATATTGTAAAAGCCGCTGTATTGTTAGAAGCCCTAGCAAAAGATTTTGAGAATGAAAGGGGCATTAATGAAATATACGAAATCTACTTTTCTACAATCTCGAAAGATTTATCCGCCTTGGACAAACAAAAAATCATCTCAATTGCCGAAAAATACGAAGAATCCCAATTTGATGCTTTAGTAGAGGAATCAAAACCGACAACGCCGAGAGTAACTCAATACAAATATTTGAAAACCGTTTTAGAGATTTCGGATAAATTACGTAAAGGATTTCCTGCCGAAAGTTTAAGATTTGCTCAAAAGGGATTAGATTTTTTTGGAAAAACAAACATTGATGAGAATGCTAAAGACCTGGAGTTTTTGTTTCATCAAGCCGTTTTCCATGCATATCTGGCTTTAAAGGATTGGAAAAATGCCCAAAAGTCAGGCTTGGAACTTATTAAATGGTCGGGAAACTCGGCTCCCGATACAAATTTTGATGAGGCGAAATTTCACAGAAGTTATGCAATTGTGCTGGAAAACTTAAAACAAATTCCTCTCGCCCGCGAACATTTTTTTATCGCTTCGATTTTAGATAATGATTTTCAGAAAGATTGGAAAGCCTTCGATTCAAAGTATCCGCTTTCACCGACTGCAAAAGCGGGTTTTGAAAAATTGACCAAAACAAAATTTGAAAAGTTTTTAAATTCCCGCGAATCTTTTGTTAAAGCAAAATTGCTCAAGACAGAGCAAAACATACCGGCAAGCGATTTTCGATTGGAAGATTTGAATGGAAAAGTTGTTTCGTTAAAAGACTTTAAAGGGAAATTTCTGATAATGAATTTTTGGGCGACTTGGTGCGCGCCCTGTGTCGGCGAATTAGAACTGTTAAAAACCGCATATAAAAATTATAGAGATAATCCCAAAATTGCTTTTGCCGTTGTCAGCACAGACGAAGAAAGGGAAAAAGTTTTGGTTGAAGCAAAAAAGCGTGGTTATGAATTTCCAATATTTTATGCTGATAAAAAAATGGAGACCGACTATAAATTAGATTCAATTCCAAGATTATTTGTTATTGACGCACAAGGCAATATAAGATTTCTCAAGGTGGGTTTCAAGGATAATGGCTACTATTTGAAAGAGTTGGACTGGATGATTGAAACCGCGATGAAATAATCCAAATTAATTGTTGCGGATTGTTGATTTAGCACCGCGCCATCTCCGCCATTAATCTTTTATTAAAAACTTCGCGCCAAAAGGCAGAATGTAGCCTTTCTTTCCAGAATCAATTTTCGACAAAGCAGTTTCCAAAGAATGCGCATTGTGCAAACGCATCCGGCGTGTTTCTTCTACAGATAAAGAAGTTACAATTTGGATGTCAAACGCTTCGGCAATCCTTAATAAATTCCAAGCCGTCTGCCCGTTGACTTGGTAGCTTTCGCATAATTTTTCCGCTAAATCCCGTGAGCTTTCCGCTTCAAACCAGCCGAGAAAATCCTTTCTGCCAAGCCCGTCGGCGCATTCTGTGAGAAGGATGATCG
>DATHTS010000841.1:0-15669 GCA_035462935.1 Pyrinomonadaceae bacterium | reverse complement strand
GGGCTTTCGGCGCTGGGTTTTGGCGACGAGAGACGCCCACGCGCTTTATGAGAAGTTTGAATTTTTCGCTTTGAGACATCCTGAGAGATGGATGGAAAAAACCGCTCCAAATGCGTATTGAAGAAATTCGGCTGCCGAACTTAAAAAGTCAGAGAGATATGGAGAACGAACGAAGACCGCTCGTGCTGGTGATTATTGACGGCTGGGGCTTTTCGCCAAAGCAGGAAGGAAACGCCGTCGCGCTGGCGCACACGCCTTTTTATGACGAGATTACGGAAAAATATCCGAGAACTTTGCTCTCGGCTTCCGGTTTGCGCGTCGGTTTAACGGCGGATACGCCGGGCAGCAGCGAGGTCGGGCATCTGAACATCGGCGCGGGTCGCATTGTGCAAACCGATGTTTCGAAGATTTCCGAAGCCGTCAAATCCGGCAGTTTTTTTGAAAATCAAGTTCTCATAGACGCCTTTGCCAAGGCGAAAATAAATCATTCGGCGGTTCATCTCATCGGCTTGCTTTCCGACGGCGATGTTCATTCTTCGCCGGAAAATCTTTTCGCGCTGCTGCGGATGGCGAAAAAAGAGGGCGCGAAAGATGTGTTTATCCACGCGATTCTGGACGGGCGCGATGTGATGCCGCGCTCGGCTGACATTTATGTCGAGGCGCTGGAGATTAAGCTCGCGGACATCGGCATCGGGCGTGTGGCGACGCTCTGCGGGCGTTATTACGCGATGGACAGAAACCAGAATTGGGAGCGCACCGCCCGCGTTTACACGATGCTTGTCCATTCCGAAGGCGAACGCGCTTCAGATGCCGTTAACGCGATTCGCAACTCTTTTCTGCGCGGTATCGCAGATGAATTTATCGCTCCCGTTGTCCTGGAAGAAACGCCGGGCATCCCAATCGCCAGTATCAAAGACGGGGATGTCGTCATCTTTTTTAACCACCGCGCCGACCGTATGCGTCAACTCGTTAAAGCTCTCGCCGTTTCCGAAAATGCGGGCATTAGTCCCGGAAAACCGCAAATCGAAGCCGTCTGTCTGACCGAATACGACCGCGGCTTTAATTTGCCCGTCGCCTTCAAAGCCGATGAGCAGTTGAACGTCCTGTCGCAGATTTTCGCCGAAAACGGAATTCTGAACTGCCGCGTAACCGAAACCGAGAAATACGCGCATCTGACTTATTTTTTCAACGGCGGAGTGGATTTGGAACACCCTTGCGAACAGCGCGTTCTCGTGCCTTCGCCGAAACTGACCACCGCCGAAAATCAGCCGGAAATGAGCTGTTTTAAAGTTACCGACAAACTTCTGCGCGGGCTTGAAGCGGGCGAAAACGACGTTTTTATCGTCAATCTCGCCGCCGCCGATTTGGTCGCGCACACGGGAAATCTGGAAAAAACTATCGAAGCCGTGCAGTTTGTTGACACCTGTCTGGGCGGAATTCTGGAGAAAATCCGCGAGCTAAACGGCGTCTGCGTAATCACTTCCGATCATGGGAACTGTGAGGAAATGGCGGATTTGCTGACCGGTGAACCGAACAATTCGCACACAGCGAATCAAGTCCCGTTCCACCTGATTGACGAGCGGGCAAACGGCTTGCATCTGCGCGAAGACGGAGCGCTCGAAGATGTCGCGCCGACGATTCTGGGAATTTTGGGTATCGAAAAACCTGTCGAAATGACGGGCAGGGATTTGCGTATTTTTTAAGTTTTCATTTTAAAATGCGATAATAAACGTAATGAACAAGCAGGGCAGGATTTTTAACCAGCGTTATTCACAATTATTCACACTCATTTTCATTTTTGGGCTGCTTTTTTTTCTTTCAAGCTGCCTTCAGCAACCGCAACCGGAAAACCAAGCCGAACTTTCCGAGGAAACAAACTCGGATACTGCCGAAATTCCGGTTTCGAGCATTGATCTGGCGAAGCCGCTGGAGATTTCCGAAAAGCCGGAAGACAAGCAGTTGTGCGAGAAGGTCAATCAAATCATAGAAAACAGCCAGTTTGCCAATGCGCGCTGGGGCGTAATCGCCGTGAGTTTGAAAGATGGTCGCGTCGCCTGCGGGCGTGATGCGCGGAAACTCTTTACGCCCGCTTCGGTGCAGAAAGTTTTAACCTCGATTGTCGCCCTTGATAAATTAGGCGCGAATTTTCGGTGGAAGACTACCGTTTATTCTCAAAATCAAATCAGAGAGGACGGCGTGCTTGAGGGCGATTTGATTTTATACGGGCAGGGCGCGCCGGATTTTGACACGAGCGGCGTAGAGCAATTAATCAATCAGCTAAAATCAAAAGGATTAAAAAGCGTCAGCGGCAATATAGTCGGCGACGCGAGCTATTTTCTCGGCGATTCGCTCGGCGACGGCTGGACTTGGAACGATTTGCAGTGGTATTACGGCGCGGAAGCCAGCGCGTTGACTATCAATGAAAACCAAACGTCAATTTACACTGAAAACGGTCAAACCGTCGCCTCGACCGATTTTGTCGAGATTTCGACGAACGTTTCGCCGCCGAAAGAGATGGAAGCAATCGGCATTAAGCGCGAGTTGGGCGCGAATAAATTTTATGTCTGGGGCGAAGGCAGGCACGTCGCGGGGCGCGTTTCGGTCGAAAAACCAGAGCTTTGGGCGGCAAAAATTCTTAAAAAGAAACTCGAAGAAAATGGCATCACGGTCAGCGGCGAAGCGCAGGCGAGAGATTGGAAATCGGAAAATAAATTAAATGCGGAAACGGCTGTCGAATTGGCTTCGGTTGAAAGCCGGACGCTCGGCGAAATCGTCCGTATGATGAACAAAAAATCGGTAAATCTTTATGCCGAATTGCTTTTGCGAACTCTGGGCAGAAAATTCGGCAACGAAGCTCCTGACACCAATGCAAAAAAACAAAAACTTCGGGGCGACGACACGGCAGGAGCGTCGTTAGTCAAAAAATGGCTAAAGGAAAAGAATGTCGCTGTTCAGGAAATCGAGATTCACGACGCTTCGGGTTTATCCAGACTTAATTTCATAACGCCGGAAGCATTAGGACGAGCGTTGGTTTATGCGGCGCAGGCGAATTTTGCCGACACATTTAAAGATTCCCTGCCGATTGCCGCCACGGACGGAACTTTAGGCGGTCGGCTGGGAAAAGTGCGCGGCAGAGTTTTGGCGAAAACCGGCTCGATAACCTACGTTAATTCACTCGCCGGTTATGCCGGAACCAAAGGCGAAGACACATTCGCTTTTGCCGTTCTGGTAAATAATGACACACGCGCTGGCGATAGTTCGAGAGTTATTGACGAAATCGTAACGGCTATGGCGGAATTTTGAAAACAGTAGGCAGCGGCAGTTGGCGGTTGGCAGTAAAAACCGACTGCATACCGCCGATGCTTACTGCCTACTTGAAAATAGCGCCCTTGCTGAAGCGCGGGTTTCCGACTCAATCCCTTTTATCCTTTTTCCCGACCACATATCCGTCACGCGCTTTTACAACCGCTTTTGGCTGATCAACGCGAACTTTTATCCGGCGTTTTTTGCCGGTTGCGGCTTCCGGATTCGGGTAATAGCCGAGGCTGTAAAACTCACGCAGTTCGGCGGCGATTTTGGAAAAGGCTAAAGCCAGATTCCCTGTCGTGCTCGCTTCATACACGCGCCCGCCGGTGCGGTTTGCCATTTCTTCCAAATATTCATCGGCTCGGCGATAATCTTCAGGGCTTGTGCCGGTATTGCTCGGCGTTCCGATGGTTGGAATAGTCGGAACAGGACTGCGCGTGGTCGGCGGAATCGGCAGAGGCTGCTGCACGATTATGGGTTTATTTTTTATAGCCTGAACATCGGCAAAAGTGTCATATTGAATCGGGTAAACGAGCGCGTCGGTTTCCAAGGCATCGCGCAAATTTGAGAGATCGTGCGCCCTGCGGCTGGTTGTGTCCACGCCGTCGGTGAAAAGCACAATCGCCTTGCGCCCGTTTATTTTCCTTAGTTTTTCATTGATAACTATATCCACCGCTTCGTAAAGGCTCGTGCCGGAAGCGACTTTCGTGGTTTTGATGGCGCGAATTAAAGCCTGGCGGTCGCTGGTCGGCTGGGTGAGAATATGAACTTGCTCGTCAAAAGAAACGACCATTACTTTATCGTTTTCGCGCAATTGCGCAATAAAGGCAATCGCCGCCGATTGAATTTCGCTAATCTTAAACGTGCTGGAATAGCTCATATCCAAAACGAGCGCAACAGTAAAGGGTTGCTGCTCGTTGGAAAAATGCGCGATTTCCTGCGGCGCGTCGTCTTCAAAAACCTGAAAATTTTCCTTTTGCAAGCCCGTGAGAAATCTTCCGCTCCGGTCTAAAACTTTAACCGGGATGGTTACGAGTTCCGTGTCAATTTTAATAACGTCCGTCTCGTCGGTTACCGCATTTTCATCCGTCAAAGTTAATTCGGAATCTGTTTCGGATGATTCTTTTTTCTCCGGCTGCGGAGTCGGATTTGAGGAAGGATCGCGTTTATTCGCCTTTTGGGTTCCGGTTTCTGTGGGCGGAACGCGGCGCGATTGTGCAAAACCGGCGGTAAAGCTAAGGCAAATTATCGCCAGCAGGACAAAAACGGCATATTTTTTCATTTTTATAACCTCGAAAGATGATTATAAGATGCCCTTGAGTGAGAAAAAAGATGCAAAATCAGTTGGCAGCCGCAGTAAGCGGTTAGCACTAATTTAACTTACTGCCAACTGCGCTGCCTTCTGCCAACTTCTTTATTTTCCTGCCACGCTTTTGCCGGTTTGACCGACGATGTAGCTGTCTTTCGCCCGGACAACGACATTCGAACGCATCACGCGCACGCGGATTTGCCGGCGCTCGCCTTTTTGTCCGACGTTATCGGGGTAATAACTTAAGCCGTATTGACGGCGCAGTTCTTCGGCAATGCTGGCAAATGCCGAATCGAGATTGTAGGTATCCATCGCCTCGAAATGCCTGCCTCCGCTTTTTCTTGCCAAATCTTCCAGATAACGGCGACCGGTTTCATATTCTTCGCGGCTTGTGCCTGAGCCGCCGCGACGACGGCGATTTATTTGAACGCCTCCGCCACCCGTAATGATTCCGATCATATCTTCGAGCGTTACCTGCCCGCCTTGCCGACGCGGAAGCGGATCTGAACCCATATCGCTATAAGTGTCATACCGAATCGGGTAAATCAGCGCGTCAACTTCTTCGGCGTCACGCAGATTAGTGTCATAATCGGCGCGGCGCGAAGTCGTGTCAACGCCGTCGGAAAATATCACAATCGCTTTGCGCCCTTCGATTTGCCGCAGATGCCGTTTGATAATTTCATCTACCGCATCGTAAAGACTTGTTCCGCTTCCCATTTCGGCGCGGCGGATAGCGTCGTGCAAAGCATAACGATTATTGGTCGGCGGGCTTAAAACCTTCACGCGCTGATCGAAAGCTATAACCATCACTTTATCATCCCGTCGCAATTGATTGACGAAAGAAATCGCCGCGTTGTGAATCTCCTCGATTTGAAACTGCGTCGAAGGGCTGACATCAATCATCAGAACAACGGTAAAAGGCGTTTCGGTCGAAATGAAATGGTCAATCTTCTGCTCGACCCCGTTTTCATAAATGCGGAAATCCTTCTGCTTTAACCCCGCAATAAACCTGCCGTCGCGGTCAAGCACCGAAACGGGGAGCGTAACCAGATTGGTTTCGATTTTGATAACCTCGTCATCATCCTCGATAACTTCTTCGGCTTGGCTTTGCTGCTGGGTTTGGGCGGGCGTTTGGCTGCCGCCTTGCAGGACGGGCGGACGTTTTGTTGTGGTCTCCGTTTGAGAATCACCTTTTATCTGAGGCGGCGTCGGCGTGGAAACTACTCGTGGTCGGGTTGCGCGGTTTGTTTGGGAGAAGATAGAAATACAGAAAATAGCAAGACATAATACGACAAACGGAATTTTTCTCATAAATTAATTCTCCATTTAAAGATTTGTCGTTTTGTGGAAAACGCAAATAGTTTGATTACAACTTTGCGCGGTAAGATGTCTAAATATTTTTGGGCAGTTAATTAAGGAAAGGTTAATTGCGAAGCAAAGCGGGCGCAGAGCAACCCTTCCTGACTGTGAGATGATTTAAATTGTCTTTTATTCTTTTACTTGGAAGCCTTTCTTAGAATTTATTACTCAATTCAAGCAACCTCTCAAGTCAAGAAGGGTTGCTCTGCGCCCCGTCTCTTTTTGCTAATGAAAGCTTTACCTATTCAGACATTCGACGGCAATCTCGTGAAATCTCTGTCGGATCGGCTTCATCGCCGCGAACGGCAATTCGCGGTCGTGCGTTCGGTTTGTAAGCAGAATAAAAACTCGCTCGGTTTCCGGCTCAATCCAGACACTCGTTCCGGTAAATCCGAGATGCCCGTAACTGTCATTCGTTAAAATCCCGTGCGCGGTCGAATCTTCATTTTCGGCAAGCTGAAAGCCGATTGAGCGGGATTTGTTCAAGCCTCCGGTAAAATTTATGCGAAAAAGCGAGCAGGTTTCCGGCTTTAAAATCTGCGTAGTTTCGGGCAAAAACTGCCGCGCGATTTTGAATGTTTCCTCGACAGTTGAAAAAAGCCCGGCGTGACCGGAAACGCCGCCGAGAAAATAGCAATTCCCGTCGTGAACCTCGCCCCAAATCGGATGCTGCCGCCAGAGATGATTTATCACCTCTTTTTCTTCCGTTTCCGATAACTGATAATCGCGCGAATCGTAAAATGACTTGTAAAACCCAAGCGTGTTGCAAGTTTCCTTCTCATAAAAATTTCCAGATTCGCTGGCGGCGATTTGTCTGAGGATTTTCTGCGGCGGATTAAAAAATGTGTTTTGCAGATTCAAAGGCTGAAATAGATTTTCGCGGGCGATTTTATCGAGTCTTTCCCCATAAATCTTTTCAAGCAGAAATCCGAGTAGAAGGAAGTTGTAATCGCTATAATTAACCTTTGAATTCACCGGGTTTTCCAGCGGCTGAGCAGCAACCTGACGAATGATACTTTCCCTTTTTTCTTCGTATTCTTCGCCATTTGAAAACAAATAAAAAGGAAACCAATCCCGAAAACCGGAAGTGTGAACCAGCAAATTTTCAATTGTCATTTCGCGCTTTTCTTCAGTTTCAAACTCAGGAAAATACCGCGCGATTTTATCTTCGAGTTTTATTTCGCCCGTTTCAATCAATTTCGCGCACAGCAAACCCGTAACCAACGGCTTGGTCAAACTCGCCAGATCATAAATTGTATCGAGATTAGCTTCGATTTTTTCAGGCTCAACGACCGCAAAACCAAGCGCGTCCTGCAAAACAATTTCGCCGTTTTCCGCAATCAAATAAATGGTGGATGGAAAATCCTTTTGTTCGATATGCTGTTTTAAAAAGTCAGAGATAGGATTGTTCATTAGGTAAATTAAACAAAGAAAATGTCAGAAATAAGGAACAAAATAAATCTGTGTTCATCTGTGTTCATCTGTGGCTGCTTTTTTAAAATCATAAACTCCGGCGCGTCGATTGTGCATTTCTATTTTTTCCAAAACGCCGAGCGCCAAGCTCAAAGCCCGCCGCCCGTCATGCGCGTTTATCGGCGGCGCGTCGTCGCGTTCGATTGAGTCTAAAAATGCCAGAATTTCCGCCCGAAGCGGCTCAACATCGTTTATTTCCAGACGATTTATCGAAATCCCCAAAAGCGGATGCGCCGCGTTTGGAGCGAGCGAGGTCAACGAGGCGAATTTCGTCACGTAATCCAAAACAACATAAGCGTGCGGCTGGAAAAACCGGGTTTTGCGAATCTTTTCCGTGCCGATGCGCGAAGCCGTTATGTTTGCGACCGCGCCGTTTTCAAATTCGATGCGAACGTTTGCCGCGTCAACCTTGTCGGAAATAACAGGGATGCCAACCGCGCGAATATCGGAAACCTTCACATTTTCGCCAACCAACCACTGAACAGAATCAAGATCGTGAATCATCACATCCAAAACGACATCAACGTCCAAGCTGCGATTCGGAAAAGGCGAAACTCGATGAATCTCGAAATAAAGCGGATTCGTAACGTGCGGGCGAAGCGCGACCATCGCCGGATTGTATCTTTCCAGATGCCCGACCATCAATTTCGCCCCAGTTTTTTGCGCCGCCGCAATCATTTGATCCGCTTCCTCCAAAGTCCGCGCAATCGGTTTTTCCACCAAAACGTGAACGCCTTCTTCCAGAAAAGCACACGCGATTTCGGAATGTGTTTCCGTCGGCGTCACAATCGAAACCGCGCTCACTTCTTCCAGAAGTGAGCGCCAATCGATGAAATAACCGCACCCGTATTTTTCACCAATCTTCTGCGCCGTTTCTTCTTTCAAATCACAAACGCCGACAAATTCGACCTTGCCTTCACGGTCGAGTTCCGCGTAATTTCGCGCGTGGTGCTGTCCGAGACTGCCTACGCCGACAACGGCGGTTTTCGGTTTTTGGTCTCCGGTCTTCGATTTTTCTACATTCTCCATAATTTGAAAGCCAAAGGCTTTTAAGCAATACTTGGTATTTTCCGCTAATCAGAAAGAAATGACAAAGACCGAAAACCAAAGACTGAACACCGAGAAAATAACCCGGCTTTTATTTTTTCTCGTAATTATCGCCGTTTATTTTTTCGCTCTCGGCGGATTTCCGCTCGTCGGACCGGACGAACCGCGTTATTCGCAGGTCGCCCGCGAAATGTTCGAGCACAGCGATTTCGTAACGCCCACGCTCGGCGGCGCAAACTGGTTTGAAAAACCCGTGCTTTTATACTGGCTGCAAATCTTTTTCTACAACATCTTCGGCGTTTCTGAGTTTTCAGCCCGTTTCGGCTCGGCTTTATTCGGTCTTGGAACAATCGCAAGCCTCTGGATTTTAGGAAATTTTGTAACGCAAAGAAATTTGGAATCCGGAATCCGGAATCTGGAATCTGGAAAGACCGATTTCGCAAACTGGCTTGCTTTAATAGCGGCTTCATCTGTCGGTTTAATGGCTTTCTCACGCGGCGCGAGCTTCGATATTATTTTGACTTTTCCGATAACGGCTTCGCTCGTCGCATTTTTCATTTTTGACCAAACGCAAAACCCGCCCGCTAACGCAGGCGGTTCCGACCGCTCCGCGTCCCCGCGTCCCCGCATCTCCGCGTCTCTCTTCGCTTTTTACTTTTTCGTCGGCATCGCCCTTCTGGCAAAAGGATTAATCGGCATTGTCCTGCCCTTTGCAATTGTCGGTTTTTATCACTTTCTCTCACGAAAACTGCCCGGCAGAACTTTTATTTTCAGCCTGTTTTGGGGAACGCTTTTCAGCTTTCTCGTTGCTTCCCTCTGGTATCTGCCGATGTATCTGCGGCACGGCTGGGAATTTATTGACGAGTTTTTCATCCAGCATCATTTCCAGCGATACACTTCAAACAAATACCAACATCCGCAACCCTTCTGGTTTTTCTGGCTCGTTCTGCCGCTGATGACAATTCCCTGGCTGCCGTTTTTTCCGGCTTTGATTTGGAACCTTCTAAAAAGAAGAGGAGAAAAGGAGAAGAGGAGAAGGGGAGACGCGGAGACGCGGAGACGCGGAGATTTTTTCTCCTCCTCTCCTCTTCTCCTTTTCTCCTTATCTTGGCTTTTAGTTCCGCTTATCTTTTTTTCATTCAGCGGCTCGAAGCTTCCCGGCTATATTTTACCTGCTTTGCCTGCCGCTTTGATTTTTACGGCGATTTACGTTCATCAATTTGTGCGGAAATCAGCCAATCGAAAACTCGCTGTGCAATTTTTAGCCTTTTCCACGTTTGCCGTTGTCGTATTTCTGCTGCGTTTTGTCGTGCCGGATTTCGCGGCGGACGACTCGACAAAATATCTCATTTCTGCCGCTTCCGCGCGAGGCTACACGACTGAAAAAGTCTTAAATCTGCATACGATCTCCCACAACAGCGAATTTTACGCGGCGGGAAGATTGATCAGAGAACCTAGCGGAAAACTGCGAAAGTTTTTGAGCGCGGCTGAGGTTTTGGAGGAAATTAAAAAGGAAAGCCGACCTGTTTTGGTTCTCGTGCCGCACGAATATCTTCACGAACTAACCGAAAGCGATCTGGTCACGGCAGAGGTTTTGAATAAAAATGCTGAGCACGCGATTGTTTTTGTCCGGGCAAAGAATTAATCCTCGGCGGCGCGTTTGAGCCGATCCATCAAAGCCAAGCCCAAGCCTTTTTCTTCGACCGTTTGGCAAAAAATCGTCTCGATGTTCCGCCGGTCGCATTGCCTGAAGAAATCAAAAATCGAATGCGCGTAATCTTCAACCGACCGGCAGATTTTTATTAAATCAAATTCCCTATTCGGTTTATCTAATCCGATATACGCGCTCGAATCTGGAATCTGGAATCTGGAATCTGGAATTAAAACGACTTTTCCTTTCGGCGCATAATGCCGATGCTTCAAACCGGGACTGCGCGGCTTTTCGTCTGCGTGTAATTGATAAAGCCGCGTTCGCGGTTCGATTTGCTGCAATTGTTCGAGCGTAATCGCGCCGGTTCGCAAAACAAGAGGCGCTTCACTCGTGCAATCCACAACGGTTGATTCCAAGCCGATTTCGCTGATCTCGCCCTGCAAAATGCAGTCAATTCTTCCCTGCAAATCTTCAAAAACGGCTTGCCAGGTAGTTGGAGACGGCTTGCCCGAAAGATTCGCCGACGGCGCGACGACCGGCGTTTCGCATTCCCGTAAAAACTCCAAAGCTAAAAGGTTTTTCGGCATTCGCACGCCGATTGTTTCCAATCCGGCAGTTGCAATTAAAGGAACTCTTTCCGCTTTGGGCAAAACTAATGTCAAAGGCGCGGGAAAAAAAGCTTCGATAAATTTCGCGGCGATTTCGTTTATTTCAGAAGTCAAAAGCGAGATTTGCTCGATTCTGCCGACGTGCGCGATCAAAGGATTATCGGCAGGTCGCTGTTTCGCCTTAAAAATTTTCTCAATCGCCTTTTCATCAAAAACATTCGCGCCAAGTCCGTAAACCGTTTCGGTCGGAAAAGCGACCGTTCCGCCGCGCTCGATAAATCCGGCGGCTTCGGCTGGAGATTTGGTCAGAACCGTTTTCACAACAGAAGTTTCCCGCAAAGGCGCGAAGAACGCAAAGAAGTATTAGAAAATCTGTGTTTATCTGTGTTCATCTGCGGTTTCTTTCTGTTTTCGTCTTTGCGTCTTTGCGGCGGCAGCGTTAAATTTTAAAAATGGTTTTGGATGAGAAACTCAAGAATCTGCCGACCGCGCCCGGCGTTTATCTCCACAAAAACGAAGCCGGGAAAATTCTCTACGTCGGCAAGGCGAAAAACCTGCGAAACCGCGTTCGGCAGTATTTCCAATCTTCGCGCAATCAGGACGCGAAAACGCGCGAGCTGGTAAAACGCATCGCCGATTTTGAATTTATCGTCGTTGACAACGAAGTCGAAGCTTTGATTTTAGAATCGAACCTCATCAAAAAGCACAAACCGCGCTACAACATTCTGCTCAAGGACGACAAGCAGTATCCGCATCTGAAACTGACCAGCGAGCCTTTTCCGAAAGTCGTCATTACAAGAAAGATCGTCAAAGACGGAGCGCATTATTACGGACCTTTTCTGCCCGCGAAGCTCGCCCGTCAAACTCTGGATTTGATTAATCGCGCTTTTCAGCTTCGCACCTGCGACATCGAGATTGACGGGAAACTGCCGCGCCCGTGTCTCGAATATCATTTAAAAAGATGTCTCGCGCCCTGCGTCAAAGAACTTTGCAAGCCTGACGAATACACGGAAGCCGTGCGCGATGTAAAACTTCTGCTCGAAGGGAAAAACAAGGAGCTCGCCGACCAGCTAGAAGAAAGAATGTGGTATTTCGCCGAAAATCATAAATACGAGCTCGCCGCCAAATACCGCGATTTGCGCCAGACGGTTTTGGCTCTGGGCGAGCAGCAAAAAATGGCGATGGCGGCGGATTTGGATGTTGACATTTTCGGCTTCTACCGCGAAGGCGCGCGCCTCGCGCTCCAGCTTTTCACGATGCGCGAAGGCAAAGTCGTCGGTCGCCGCGAGTTTTTCTGGGAAGATTTGCCGCAAGACCAAAGCTTCGACGCCTCGGAATTTATGAGCGAGGTTTTGGCGCAGTATTATTCGACCGATTACGTTCCGCTCGAAATTCACGTTCCGATTGATTTTGAAGACCGCGCGACGCTGGAAAAAGCTCTGACGGAAAGACGCGGAAAGCGCGTGCGAATCTTCGAGCCGAAACGCGGGCAAAAACGCGAGTTGGTCGAACTCGTCGAAACCAACGCGAAAATCGCCTTCGAGCAAAGATTCCGCGTTCTCAAACCCGACACGCAAAAGGTTCTGGAAGAATTGCAGGAGGTTCTCGAACTTCCCCGCTTTCCCCAGCGCATCGAAAGCTTCGACATCTCCAATATTTCGGGCGCGGAAAACGTCGCGGGTATCGTTGTCTATGAAAACGGCAAGCCGAACCGCGCCGAATACCGCCGCTTTATCATCAAAACCGTCGAAGGCGCAAACGATTTCGCCTCGATGAACGAAGCGGTCTTTCGCCGTTATAAAAGGCTGCTCAATGAAGAAAAACCTCTGCCCGATTTGGTTTTTATTGACGGCGGCAAAGGTCAGCTTTCGGCGGCGGCGGCGGCAATGCAATCTCTTGATTTGGAAGGAGTAATAACGCTCGTCGGCTTGGTCAAACCACCGAAAAGACACAGCGAAATCTCGCATCTCCTGCGCTTCGGCTACGAAGACCAGCCGATGTATTTTGAAAACAATTCCGCCGCTTTTCGCTTGGTTCAGCAAATCCGCGACGAAACGCACCGCACCGCAATTCAATATCACCGCAAACGCCGCGAAATGCGCGATTTCACATCTGAACTAACCGCAATTCCGGGCGTTGGCGAAAAACGCAAGGTAAAGCTTCTTAGAAACTTCGGCTCGATTGAAAGAGTTGCCAAAGCGACGATTGAAGAACTAACGCCGTTTGTCGGGGCGAAAACTGCGAATTTAATTTCTGAGCATTTTGAAAGGCAAAGGAAATTGGCAGAGATAAAATAAATAATAAACAATCACTGAAATTTGTAATTTAAGATATACACCTCTCGAAACCCTTCTCTAGCCAATACTTCCTGCGCGTTTTCGCCTTCATAATCAAAAGTTCCGTAAACGACTACTGTATTTGATGGGGAAATCTCGTTAATAGCGCGAACCGGCAATTCGTCTGCGGGGATGTTTTTTGCGTCCGTGAAGTGTTTTTGGGCGTAGGTTTCCCTGTCTCTTATATCGATAACGACGACTGCTTGTCCTTTCTTTCTGAGGTCGCTCAACTCGGCTTCTTCGATAAACGGGTCGGCAGTTTTAAGTCCCAGATTTTGTTTGACTTCAAGCTGCTTTTTCGGCGAAAGCATTCCTTTCCAGACATTTTGGACAACTCCGTTTTCATCCGCTATTGCCAAAGTAGGCGTGCCTTCGATACCGATTTCAGCGAAATTCGCCTGCCGGGTTTCAAGATTTTGCAAGCCTAATTCTTTTAGATAATCCTGAAAACGGTCATCTTTCTCGGAAAACACGGCAATTATTTTTGTGTTGGGATTTTCTGCTGTTTCTTTGGCTAAATTATTATAGAAATATCCGCTTTTCGTGCAATACTGACAACCCGATTGTAAAAAGATAAAAATTGATTTTTGTCCTTTTGTCCCGGTTAGATTTGGAAAAGAAATTTTATCTCCGGCTTTAACGCTTTTTATCGGCGCGGCAGCCGGAATAAAGTATTTCTTTGCTATTACTCCGACCAAAATTAAACAAATGGCGAGCAGCGAGATATTTACAGCCGTCTCAAAATATTTGTGAAGTTTTGTTCTCTCAGCCTGCATACCGATTTTCTATTTTCATTATTGAAACTGTTTGGGATTCTTGACTTCGCCTTTCCCGGTTTCGTTAATTACAAAGTAAAAGGTAATTTTCCCGCGTATGCTGACGGGTTTGCCTTTTAATTTGCTCGGGTTAAATTTCCACTGTTTCATAGCATCTACAACCGCTTTTCCGGTAGGGGAATCAGGAGATTCCAATAATTTTATGTCGGTTACATCGCCGTTTCCGTCATATTGAACTTCGGCGACGGCGACGCCTTGAGCTTGTTTTTTGAGTGATTCTTTCGGATAAACCGGCATTACGGTTTTGACTGCGGATTTGCGGATTCCGTCTTCCCCGACTTTTACCGCTTCCTGGTCTTTAACTTTTATATTTTTTGTTTCCTTTGCAAGAAATAATTTGACCAGAGCGACGAAGGCTTGGGCTTTTAGATTCTCATCTTTTAACCCTTCTATAATTTGAACGCCGTTTTCCTCGTTTCCGCTTATCGCCTTTTGAAACGAATCTTGAAAATCGAGATTTACTCCGTCAACTGTAAGCGGAAAAGATAAGGTCAGCGGTTCGAGCGTAACATTGCGGCTAAGCGACGGTTTTTCGATATTTTCAAATTTATTAAACGATTTAATCGCTTCGTTTAAAACCGCGCTTGATTGGAAGGCATTGCCTTTCGCCGTTTGACCGCTGACAAACAGAAACAGAAAAGGCGTGTTTTTATCATCGAGCCGCGCGGCGTCTTTGAGAGCCGAATCGAGCGCGTCCGCAGCCAGCGAAGTTTGCTTTGCTTTTTCCGCGACGGAAGCTATTGCAAGCCACAGCAGGCTTTTTTCAAGACTGACGGGAAGTTTTTCCGCCATTCGCATCACGTCGAAAAGATTTGTTTGTTTGTCCTTGAGAAGATGGTTCGCCTCGCCGAATGAGATCACGGTTTCCAATTCATTTCGAGCATCTTTATCTTCAATTTTGGCGGCGACGATTCTCGCAATCGTAAAATCTTTCTGCCGCCAAGCCTGAAAAGCCACGTCTAAAAAAAGCCGGTCGCGGCTGTATGCATCGGGCAGTTTCTCTATCTCTTCGATTCTTTCGGAAAGTGTGCCGGATACTTTTTTCTTTACATTTGAATACGCCTCTTCGGATATGATTTCCGGCGGAACAAACGAGGCTAAAGCTGCTATCGCTCCCCCAAGTTCTCCGACTAAATTCGGCGCAAACTCCTGCGCCTTGGGAAGTAATAAATATCCTAATGCGTATTTCAACTGTCTTTGCCTGATGTCATTTGACGGGCGATTTATAACCGGAACCGCATTTCGGACATATTCCTGTATTAAATTTGCGGGAATATTCGGTAAGTTTGCCGTGATGTTGGGGATGATAATATTCCCAACTCTTGTCATAGAAATAGTTTGATGGTCTTGCGGATTTAAATTCGGCGATGTGAAGAGATAAGTTCCGAGAATGGCGTATTGATTCGCGTCAATATTTGCCTGCTGCGGGTAGCGTTGAAGAATGTTCAGGAAAAGGCGGTTTGCTTCGGTTTGATCCTTTTGCCTTAAATTTTTTAAAAACCAAAGAAGTCCGTCTGTAATCTCGATTTGCACGCTTTGATTGGCAAAGTCCGAAGCTAGTTTCGGGTCGCTCTCAAGCAAGCTGTCGGCAATTTCCAGATTAGTTCTGGCTCTCCTGCCGGATTCTTTCGCAAACTCTTTAATCAGCTCTTTTGCCCAATTTGAATCGTGCTTTGCAATTAAAGAAATTACCTTGCGGGTAGTGAACTAAAAGTAATGCTCAAACAATTTCTGACATTGTAGA
>DATHTS010000840.1:0-3563 GCA_035462935.1 Pyrinomonadaceae bacterium | reverse complement strand
TATCTCAAAAATAATAATATCGTTAAGCAAGCGGTCTAAGACCGCGTTTCAAGCAGCAATCTTCGGCAAACGCGGTCACAGACCGCTGGCTTAACCTTACCTTTTGTATTTTTCTCGAAAAGGGTCGTTTTTGAGACATCTCCTTTGCGGATGCGGACAAAACAAATGTTCCTTGTTATGCCTCAATAATCTCAACCTTTGTTTCAACCAAATTTTTCGGAATCAGCGCGGGAAAATACGCCATAATTTCCTCGACTTTCGGGCGACCGCCGGCAAAGCCCGTCACTGCCGGAGGTCCGGTCAGGATAAGCGGTGCTAGTTCTTTTGTAAATCTTTCCACGTCTGCCTTGCTTTGCCCGCGCACTCCGATTCTGAGCTGGACTTCGGGAATATCCGGCGGCGGTTCGCCTGCCAGATGCCCGTGCGTGGCGTTGACGCCGACGAATTCGGTCAGGATTACGTCGAATTTCAAGCCTAATTTTTCCAATCTTTGACGCAGAATTTTATCGGCGGCTTTGGCTTTTTCAAAAGCGTCAGGGTAAGCGTAAACGAGAGTTCCGACGGCTTTCCAGCCTGCCGAATAGGCAATTGAGACTTTGTAAAATTCCGTGTTCGGATTTCCTTTTATGCCGAAAACGCGGACGCGGTTTTTACCGTCGTCGGCTAGATTTATCGTCGTAAAATCTGCAACTACATCGGGCGTGATGTAGCTTTTCGGGTCGCCCATTTCGTAAAGCAACTGCTCCTTTATTGAAGGAATATTGATAATTCCGCCCGTTCCTTCGTGTTTTGTAATGACAAATTCGCCGTTCGGATAGGCTTCGACAATCGGGAAACCGACATTTGCCAGATCGGGAATGTTTTGCCAATCGTATTGGCAATTTCCGCCCGAACACTGCGCCCCGCATTCGATAATGTGTCCGGCAATCGTGCCGGTTGCGATTTTGTCCCAATCATCAAACGTCCAGCCAAACTCGTGCATCAGCGGCGCGAGCGTCAAGCCGGTATCCGTGAGCCGCCCGCCGATAACGATTTGTGCGCCCTTGTCCAACGCTTCAACTAACGGTCGCGCGCCGAGATAGACGTTTGCCGATTGAATACGCTCGCGGATTTCAGACAGCGATTCGCCCGTGTCCATATTTGTTATTTCGATGCCTTTTTCCAGAAATTCATCAAGACGATCCAGAATATCGTCGCCGGTAATCATCCCGATTTTGAATTTGCCGGAAAGCCCCAAGTCGGCGGCGGCTTCGCGCACGGCTTCGGCGCAGCCTTTGACATTTACTCCGCCTGCATTCGCCGTAACTTTAATATTTTTTTTAACACAATCGGGCAAAATCTCGCGCATCAGGGAAATAAAATCCCGCGCGTAGCCCGCGTTTGGGTCGCGCTGTTTCTGCTTTTGCACGATGCTCATCGTGACTTCTGCCAGATAATCGAGCATCAGATAATCAATCTGCCCGCCGCGCACCTGTTCGACCGGCGCGGTCAATAAATCTCCCCAAAATCCCTGCCCGCTTGCGACTTTAACTTTTTCTTTCATTGTTACTTACCTTGTGTGCAACTAAATTTGGTCTAACAAAGCTAAATGAAGCGCTTTGTTGCCGTTTTGCATATTTATAAAGACTCCGACCTTGTGGCTCAAAATTTTGCGAAATATCCGGTTTTGATAATGCCGCAAGTCTTTGACTTTGATCTTTGTTATTTGAAATCTTTCTGTTAATTGTGAACCGACTGTCTCAACCGGTTTGCGCCGGTATTTGGTTTTTCTGACCAATTTAACCTGTTCCGGCGCTGCGTTCATATTTCGACGAGGCGGCTCGACGACTTGTGTGTTCTGCACCAATTGCCACAACTCGGTTTGGTAAGCATCGAGAAATCCTTTGTCGGCTGGAACTGTTCCTGAAAAGCCTTCGATTAATGCGCCGAGATGATTGGTGTCGTGCGTGCGGGCTGAAAGAAGCGGGAAATGCGTGATCATCCCTGAGCGAGTGATTCGCAAACCGAGTTTGAAGCCGTAATAATTGAGCTTTTTTGAAGCACAGTGACCGAATTCGGCTTGCAAAGCAAAGCGTTTATCACGAAAACCGCCGCGCGTGTAAGTCGCAACCGGCAAGGGCAAAGTGTCCAGGTAATGCTGCTTAAAATACTTAAAAATCTCGGTATCTTCGTGCAATTTGAAGAATTCGCCGCAGATTTCCATCGTGATGACTTCCGCATCGGTCAGACGAGGCGGAAAGCCGCGCGAGCGAAATTTATAAGATTTTTCGATAATTTTCATGATGTCGGCTACCAAACAATAAACCGCAAATGATAAAAATATTTGGTTCCAAAGAGTTTCTCTCCTGCAAAAATGGATTTTGGGTAAAATCATTTTACAAGAGAAAACTCTTTGGAACACTTTTCATTTTAAGTTGCACACAAGGTTTCAACTAAATTCTGTCGCGCCTTTTCGACCAATTCATCAAAATGTCTTTCCAAATTCGGATTTGTCCCGCGCAAACCGGCGACTACCCGCTCGCCCCAATTGATATATTCAAGGCGTCTGGCGTCAGACCAGCCGTCGGGTGGATTTTCCGTTACATCGCGGATGTTGCTGATTTTATCGCAGATTTTTATTTGCTTTGCCGCGTAAGAAAGATGCGGCGCGTGTTCGACCTGTTTTTCTTTGCGGACTGCTTTCGGCAGGGATTTATCATCCGTCAATTCCATAACTATCTCGCTGACTTCTCGCCCGAAATTTTCGGCTATCTCTTCTTCGGTCGTGTCGGTATCTTCGACAGTATCGTGCAAAACGGCGGCAATCAGAGTTTTTGTGTCGGTAACTCCGCCGACATTTACTAATAAATTCAAAACTTCCAAAGGATGATTGATGTAAGGCTCGTTATCCGCGCCTTTTCGCTTGTGGTTTCGGTGTTTTTTGGCGGCGAAAAGGATTGCTTGAATTAATTTTGGCAAATTGTCCATAACTTAAATTATTGAACTTTGAATATATCTTTGACAAATGATAAGTCTGTGCCGTCGTTTGCTTTAATTCCAATCACTTTTTCATTCGCAAGTATTAATAACGAAGGATACCAGAGCGGAAGTAAAGGAACATCTTCACTAATAACTTCCTGTGTTTTGATGAATAAATTCTTTGCCTTATCATTATTCGCTTCATTTAATGCTTGTGTTAGTAGGTCATCAATCTTTTTATTGCTGTATCGGCTTCGATTGCGCGTAAAACGAGTTTCCGTCGGAATTTCGGTCGAAACAAAAAGATCGTATAGAAAAAGCGGGTCTTGATTTCCGCCAACCCAACGCGCCATTGTCATTTGATATTGTCCTTTTTGGAGTTGAAGGAGCAAGGTTTGAAATTCAAGTATTTCGACTGTAACCGGAAGCCCAACTTGTCTTAAATCTTCCTGAATAGCCTTTGCTATATTAATATTCAAATTATCTCCGGCAGAGATTTTGAAAATAATAGGTTTGATGTCGAGCAAACCGTCATTGTCCTTATCCTTCAAATTTGCTTCACTTAACAGTTTTCTGGCTTTGATCGGATCAAAATAATATTTTGT
>DATHTS010000839.1:0-5083 GCA_035462935.1 Pyrinomonadaceae bacterium | reverse complement strand
ATGAATACACTCAAGCCAAAAGGTCTGGCAATTTAACTGAAACCATAAAAAATAGATATAAACATCCTCAGATTAAGGCTCGACTTTTAGAAGAGACTTCTGAAAAATGTGCATATTGTGAAATCAAAATTTCTGATTTTAACACTGAAATAGAACATATTTTGCCTAAAGACAGTTTTCCAGAAAAAGTTGTTGAATGGGAAAACCTTACAATAGCTTGTTCCGATTGTAACCGTAAAAAACTAGATAATATAGATTTAGATAATCCACCAATAAATCCTTTTGTTGATAAACCTTCAATACATTTAGTAGCACTGGGTCCAATGATAATGCACAAATCAGGTGACATGCGTGGCGAAGTAACTGAAAGGTTATTTAAACTTAATGAAGGAAGATTATTTGAAAGGAGAAAGGAGAGATTAGAAAACCTATCAAATTTACTTGATAAATATGTTAGTTCAGAAGGATTAATGAAAAGACTCCTCAAAAAAGAAATAGAAAAAGAGCAAAATAAAGATAAAGAATTTGTATTTGTAGTTAAAGCTTATATTAAGCAAGTTTGTAACTTGCAATAAATTATATAAAATCAGTTGCGAATTAAATAATTTTTCAGTTGAAACTGAGTCACATTGTGTGTGGATAATTACAGGTTGAGATATATGAATAAAAATCTAACTGAAAAAGAAATTGATGATTTGGCTGCTGCTCAGGCTGAAGATGCTTGGACAATTGATTATCTGAAAGAGCGCGCCAAACGCGGAAGCCGCGAAAAATTTCTGCGAACTTTGAGTAAAGTGCCGAAACTTGAACCTGACGAAGAAGATAGAATTGAATAAAGCGAATTCTGAAAAGATATGGAAGTAAAATTTTGTTTTCGCAGTTGCCGTATGGTGAAATCCAATTTTTGAAACTGCCAAAATCGAAAATTCGTTATATTATCTGAACGGAGAAAAAACAATGACCACATTTAGCTTGATGACAATTTTTCTGGCAATCGGCGGGCTCGGTTTTTTGTTTTTGCTGATTTCATTCGTTGTCGGCGATATTTTCGAGGCTGTCGGCTTTGATTTCGGCGCTGATTTGGACGCGAGCCACGATTTCGGCGTGTTTGACAGCCGCGTTATCAGCGTTTTTCTGACGGCTTTCGGGGGTTTCGGCGCGATTGGCGTTCAACTCGGCTACGGCGCGTTGGGCGGCTCTTTATTCGGTCTGCTCGGCGGCGTAATTTTCGGCGCGGTTGTCTTTTTCTTCGGAAAGCTTCTTTACAGCCAGCAATCGTCTAGCTCGGTTTCCAATCAGGATTTGCTCGGGCGGACGGCGCAGGTGATTGTTTCGATTCAGCCCGGAAGCATCGGGCAGATTTCTTGCCGCGTCGGCGATGAGCGAATTGAAAGAATTGCCCGCACGAAAGACGGCGTGGAAATTCGCGCCGGTGAGACGGTTTTTATCGAATCTATAACGGGCGATTCGGTCATTGTCAGCCTTGATGAAGGCAGAGGAATTTCACTTTTCTCCGAAAAGGCTTGAAACTCAAGTTGGTTTCAAATTACAATCAATACACCCTAAAACCAAAACAGATTGTTTTAGTTTCCCAAAAATCCAAGTTTTCCGCTTGGCGTGTATTTTATAAGCCTTGCAAAACTGCAAGTGTAAAGTGAGGTAAAAGATATGTTTGAAGGAATTTCACTCGTAATTGGTGTAGTTGTCGGTGCTGTTGTTGCTTTGCTCGTCGCCTTGATGCTTCTGAGCAAAAATTACATAAAGGTTTCGCCCAATCAGGCAGCGGTTATTTCCGGTCGGCGGCGTAAATTGGCGGACGGGATGACGGTCGGTTACCGGCAGGTGCGCGGCGGCGCGACGCTGGTAATTCCGTTTCTGGAAAAGGTCGAATATCTCGATTTGAACGTGATAACCGTCCCGCTTGCCACATCGCGCGCCTACACGGTGCAAGGCGTTCCCGTTTCGGTCAAAGCCGTTGCCAACGTCAAAATCAAAGGCGACGACGAATCGCTTCGCGCCGCCGCCGAAAGATTTTTGGGAATGCCGCAGGAGCAATTTCACCGCCTTGTTTTCCAAACTCTGGAGGGACACCTTCGCGCTATCTTGGGAACTTTGACGGTTGAAGAAATTAACAACGACCGCCAGAGTTTCGCAATGAAGCTGACGACCGAAGCCGCCGGGGATTTGGAGAAAATGGGCATCGGCTTGGATGCGCTGACGATTCAGGAAATTTCCGACGACGAAGGTTATCTCGACGCGCTCGGCAAACGGCGGACGGCGGAAGTCAAGCGCGACGCCGAAATCGGGCAGGCGGAAGCCAACCGCGATTCAAAAATCAAGGCATCTCTGGCTTTGCAGGAAGGCGAGAAAGTTCGCCTGAACACCGAAGCGTTAATCGCGCAGTCAAACCGCGAAACCGAAATTCAGAAAGCGCAGGTTACGGCGGAAATCCAGAAAGAACGCGCCAAAGCGAATCAAGCCGGACCGCTGGCGGAAGCCAAAGCCCAGCAGGAAGTTGTCGCCGAAGAAGTCCGCATCGAGCGTATTCGCACGCAGGAACAAATTGCGGTGCAGGAGCAGGAAGTTCTGCGTAAGGAAAAAGAACTTGAAGCGACCGTGGTAAAACAAGCCGAAGCCGAACGCCGCGCCGCCGTTCTACGCGCCCAAGGCGCGCAGGAATCGGCGATTTTAGAAGCCGAAGGTAAAAAGCAGGCGCAAATCGCGCAAGCCGAAGCCGAAGCGCAAAAACTGCAAAAAGAAGGTCAGGGACGCGCCACGGCAATCGAAGCCGAAGGTCGCGCCGAGGCGGAAAAAATCCGCGCTCTCGGACTTGCGGAAGCAGAAAAACTCGAAGCGCAAGGTCTGGCGCAGGCAAAAGCCACCGAAGCGCAAGGTCTGGCGGAAGCCGCCGCCATCAAGGAAAAAGCCGCCGCCTGGCGCGAATTCAACGATGCGGCGCGTCTGCAAACCATTCTGGAAAAACTGCCTTCGATAATCGAAGCGAGCGCTCCGGTTTTCCAAGCCGTCGCCGAACCGCTCGGCAAAATTGATAAAATCGTGATGATTGATCAGGGCGGAAACGGAAATGGAAACGGCAACGGACATTCAAGCGGTATCAACCGCTTTGCCCAAACCGCGCCGACGCTGATTTTCTCGCTCTTGCAGCAGCTTCAATCGCTCGGTTTGAGTATGCCGGAAGTTATGGCGCAACTCGGAATTAATCAAGACGAAAAACTGATTGAAGTTTCCGAACCGCCGAAGCAGGAAGTTGTAAAACCGAACGGCGCATCCGAGAAAAGAACGGAAAAGCCTTTTCCGAGCGATGGAAAACAGATAAGTGAATAAGTAAATCAATTAATCAGCATAAGTTCCAAGTTTCAGTTTTGAGGCTTGGAACTATTTTTTTTGCGTGTTAAATTAAAAGTTTGCTTTGACACTATGAAAGAAAACATACAAACCACGCGCCTCACGAGCGGCTTAGCCATCATCACCGACAAAATGCCCGACGTGCGAAGCGTCACGCTCGGATTCTTCTTCAAAAAAGGCTCGCGCGATGAACCCGACGAATTAAACGGCATCTCGCATTTTATCGAACACACCGTTTTTAAAGGAACAAAAAAACGCTCGGCTTTGGAAATCGCAATTGAAACCGACCGTCTCGGCGGGAATTTCGACGCTTTCACCATGCACGAGGAAACCGGATTTGCCATTAAGGTTGTGGACAAACAAATCGCGCAAGCCTTTGATTTAATGGCGGATGTGGTCGTCAATCCCGTTTTTGACGAAAAGGAATTAAAGCGCGAGCAGCGCGTCATCATCGAAGAAATGAAAATGGTCGAAGACACGCCGGAAGAATATTTGGGCGAGATTTTCAGCCGCGAATTTTTCCCGAATCACCCGCTCGGGCTTTCGATTGCCGGAACGCCGAAAACCGTCAGAAAATTTAACCACGAAGTTACACGAAGATTTCACGAAGAAGTTTTCAGCCCGCAAAATCTGGTTATCGTCGCCGCCGGAAACGTCGAACACCAGCAGATTGTTGATTTGGCGACGAAGTTTTTCAATTTTAAGTCCCAAGTCCAAAGTCCAAAGCCCAAAGTCCAAAGCCCGGAGATTTCAGCGCCGATTATCATTAAGAAAAAGCGCAATCTTGAGCAGGCGCACCTGATTCTCGCCACGCCTTTTGTTGATGCGAAAAGCGAGCGGCGTTACGCGGCAGACCTTCTGGCAAACATCATCGGCGGCGGAACTTCCTCGCGTTTGTGGCAAAAAGTGCGCGAGCAGCGCGGGCTGGCTTATTCGGTTGGGTCAAGCGCGATAATGTTTCAGGATTGCGGCTTGTTCTCGATTTACGCCGGAACTTCCCCAACACAGACGGAAGAAGTCCTCGACATCGCGCTCGACGAAATGCGCTGGATTGTCCGCAACGGTATCGCGCCCGAAGAACTCGAACTCGTCAAACAGCAGGCGGTCGCCTCGATTTTGCTCGGACTGGAAGATTCCAGCATCCGCGCCGGAACGCTCGCCCGGATGGAAATGCTGCACGGAAGGCAGATTCCTTTGGAAGAAACCTTGGAAAAAATCGAAGCCGTCAATGCGGAAGAAGTGCGGGAGTTGGCGCGCGAGTTTTTCCAGACCGAGAAGATTGCGTTTGCCGCTTTGGGAAATTTGAACGGTTTGAAGATTGAGCGGGAAAGGCTCGAAGTTTGAAAATTTATTGTTTTTATTTCAAAATAAGCGAGATTTCTTCAAACTCTGTAATGCGAGGTTCTGAAAATGAACTACAAAAAATGGCTTTTCGGCGGCGCGGTTCTTTTTCTCGGAAGCATAGTTGTAGGTATTCTGGGAACAGTCTGGGGAATCTACAGTAGTTTTAAGGTTTTAGGAAATAGTGAAGCCGGCATCGGCTCGGTTGGAGCCGGAATCGAAAATGCTCTCATTTTTACCGTTTTTGCAATAATTGGTTCGATTGTCGGTATGATTTTAATGATAATCGGCGGCATCAAAGCTTATCGTCAATCTAAAATGAAAAACTGATATTGTGGAGAATCTTGAGCTTAAAAAATTCTTTCTTTACTTATTT
>DATHTS010000838.1:0-3122 GCA_035462935.1 Pyrinomonadaceae bacterium | reverse complement strand
AAAAACCGCCCCGATTTATCAGTGAGCGTGCAAAGCGGTTACATAGACGGAAAGCCGAACGCGGCAAATAAGCAAGACAAAAAGCCTTCCGAACCGGTCGAGACGCCGGCTACTCAGCTTCGCGGCGCTGTTTGGTCGCTTGTTCCGAAACGGTCGTTATCAACTTCGGTCGTGGTTAATTATTTAGATATGCCAAATAATGGCGGTTTGCTGTCAGCCGCGGTGAAGATCGAAACCGACGCGGCAGAGTTTATCCAATCAGGAAACAAACAAACGGCTGAAGTTGATTTGGTCGGCTTCGTCATTAATTCTGACGGCAAGCAAGTCGGGAATTTCAGCGAACGTATTGCCGCCGATTTCCGAACTTCGGACTTGAATAAAACCGAACGCGCCGATATTTACTACAATTACCAAACCAAACTGGCGCCGGGATTATATCAGGTGCGCGTCGCATCACGCGATGTAAAAAGCGGTCGCGTCGGCAGCGCCGTCCAATGGATAGAAATACCGGATTTATCGTCAAAGCGTCTCGCGCTCAGCAGCTTGCTTTTAGGTGAAAGAACGGAAAACGGTAAACCTCAACAGGAATCCGCACTCGCTGATTCTGCGCTCGCAGGAACTCAAATAAGCGTTGACCGCCGCTTTTCTTCTTCCTCTCATCTGCGATACGTAATCTTCATCTACAACGCGTCAAGCGGAAAGAACGGAACGACTCTGCCTAACGTTACTCTCCAAACCCACGTTTTGCGCGGTAATAATATTGTAATGGCGAGCCCGGAGAGACAAGTCTCCGTCGAAGGGCAAGATTCGTCGCGCTTGTCATACGCGGCGGAAATTCTCTTGAGCAATTTACCATCGGGTCGTTACGAACTGGTTGTTACAATCCAAGACCGCGCTGCAAAAACTAATGCCCAAAAGCGCGTCTGGTTTGAAGTTAAAAAGCTTTAACATTTTCTCCCGGATGAGTTTGATTTAAAAAACTCTCCAACGGTTTTACAATTTTCATATGAAAGACGTGCAGGAAGTTTTAGACAATCTGCAAAACTCAAAATTTCGCCGCAGCATCGGGCTTCGCAAAAAAGAGTTGGAATATCTCGAAAATAAAGGCTTGGAAACCGTCCTCAATCACGCCGCCGATTTTATCGAAAAACGTCTCGCGCCCGCCGAACCCGCCAACGACGGCAAGCAAACACCCTGGCGCAATCACCCGGTTTTCGTCGCCCAGCACGCGACGGCAACCTGCTGTCGCGGCTGTCTCGAAAAATGGCACGGTATTCCGAAAGGCGCGGAATTGGACGAAACGGAAAAACAGCATATTATTGAAGTTATTAAAAGATGGCTTTCGCAGTATGTAAAATAGCCGAATTTCCCGGCATTTGGATTTTCCATTGAGCAGAGATTAATATACCGGAGAGAAAACAGAAGAATATATGATCAGAATAGGAGTTCCGAAAGAAATTCACCCTGACGAGCGCCGCGCGGCAGTCACGCCGCAGACGGTTATGCGCCTTATAAAACTCGGCTTTGAAGTCGCGGTCGAAACGGGCGCTGGGCGAGCGATTGACTGCTTCGACGGAACTTACCGGGAAGCCGGAGCGATTATCGTTAACGACACACGCGAGCTTTGGGCTTCGTCGGATGTCGTGATAAAAGTGCGCCCGCCCGAACAGAACGAAAAGCTCGGCGTTCACGAGGTTGATTTAATGCGCGAAGGCGGCTGGCTCGTCGGGTTTATCTGGGCGGGACAAAATAAGGAACTTCTCAAACGTTTCTCGGCGCGAAAGGCAACCGTTTTCGGAATGGATTCGGTCCCGCGCATCACGCGGGCGCAGAAGATGGACGCTCTGAGCGCGATGGCGAATATCGCCGGTTATCGCTCCGTCATCGAAGCCGCCAATCATTTTTCCAGATTTTTCGGCGGGCAGATGACCGCCGCCGGTCGGGTTGATCCGGCAAAAGTCCTCGTCATCGGCGCAGGCGTCGCCGGGCTTTCGGCAATCGGCGCGGCGCGAAACCTGGGCGCAATTGTCCGGGCTTTCGATCCGCGTTCGGCAACGCGGGATCAGGTAAAAAGCATGGGCGCGGAATTTCTCGATTTGGACATAAAAGAAGAAGGCGAGGGCAAAGGCGGCTATGCCAAGGAAATGAGCGACGCCTTTTTGCGGGCGGAAATGGCGCTGTTCGCTCAGCAGGCGATGGAAGTTGACATCATCATCACGACCGCCCTGATTCCCGGAAAACCCGCGCCGAAATTGATTACGACCGGAATGGTCGAAAGTATGAAACCCGGCTCGGTGATTGTTGACCTTGCGGCGGAACAAGGCGGAAACTGCGCGATGACCGAACCCGGTAAAGTCGTCACGCACAAGGGCATTACAATTATCGGCTACACCGATTTGCCGAGCCGTATGGCGAGCCTTTCCAGCCAGCTTTACGGTTCGACGATTGCCTCGCTGCTGGAAGAATTGCAGGACAAGGAAACCGGCGCACTGACGGTTGATTACGACAACGAAGTTTCGCGCGGCGCACTCGTCGTCCACGAAGGCAAAATCACCTACCCGCCGCCGATGCCGCCGCCCGCGCCCGAACCCGGCGTCGCCGCCAAAACCACGCCGACCGCCGCCGTCCAAGCCGCCAACCAACACGCCGCCGGTCACGACTCGGAAACGAGCGTCAACCCGCTCTGGCTCGCTCTGGCAGGCGCGGCGCTTCTGGGAATCGGTTTCGTCGCGCCGGCAACAAAGCTCAGTCATTTCACCGTCTTTATGCTCGCCTGCTTCGTCGGCTGGCAAGTCGTCTGGAACGTCAAACCCGCCCTGCATACGCCTTTGATGAGCGTTACAAACGCCATCAGCGGCATCATCTTAGTCGGCGGAATGCTCCAGCTTTCGGGCGTGGATTTTAATTTAACGACGATTTTAGGCGCAATCGCCGTTCTGATTGCCGCCGTTAATATCGCCGGAGGATTTTTGGTAACAAATCGAATGCTGGCGATGTTTCGTAAGTGATGACCGATTAGCGAGTTTTGTAATAGGTAATACTAGCTACAATGCTTTTCCAAACGAAATTGCTGAAGTTTTAGTCCGATTAGAAAGGATTTTTTATAGAACGGCGGAGATGAG
>DATHTS010000837.1:0-1823 GCA_035462935.1 Pyrinomonadaceae bacterium | reverse complement strand
AGATTAGCGATTGTAACCACAAATCCGAGCAGCAGATTGATAAGTTTTGTTTTGAACTCGGGTATCAGTAATATAAACGCCTGTTCGACTACGGGACCGGGAACCGTTCCCTCCGGATGCATCTTTTCAAATCCGAACGGCGGCTACGCTACGGTTCAGGTAATCGAGGGCGGCGCAGCCTCGGCAACTACAATTGATTTCCACAATGTGAACATTCCGGTTACGAATCCGGGAGGAGTGAGAGTCTGCAAGGTTGCCGGTCCGGGCATTCCCTTAGGAACCCGCTTTAGATTCGAGGTTCGAGGGTTGATTGTTTCCGATGCGGCGCCGACCGTTTCCGGCGTTAGATTTGTGGATGTAGCCGCCGGTCCTGCCGCCGAAGGAGGAAACTGCGAGTTTGTCCGGGATGAAAACGAAGCCGTTACCAGATTCGCAAACAACTCGAATGTTTTCATACAGGAGATAGGAGCTATTGATCCGATTCCAAATCTCGGTTCGGGAGAAATCAGAGTTTCGAGAATCACATTAAACGGGCAATTAACGGGATTTCCCGATCCGGGTGTGGTAACCTTGCCGAACGGCGGGCAGATCAGTCTGAGTCCCAACCCGAATCTCAATACGAGGCAGGCGGTTATTACCGCTCGCAGCAATTTTCAGGAAATCGAATTCACGAATTTCGTCTTTCGACCGACGCTGCTCAGGATTTGCAAAATCGCCGGAAAAGGCGTTCTTCAGGGAACTCCTTTTACTTTCGACGTAACCATTCAAAATCCCGACGGCTTATTCAGCAATCAAGCTGGCGGCTTACCGGCAACGGCTATTCCGGTAACGGTGCAAGCCGGTCCTCCGAAACAAGGCGGCTTCTGCGCCTTTGTCCAGGGTCCGTTTCCGCCGACTTTCGTAAACCCGACTATCGGCACGTTTCCGACCGGCGCGACCCTCACCGTCACCGAGCGAGTTGTCGGAGCGAGCGTTTTAGCGACCGTAACCTCCACGACCGGCGCTCCGACAGTGAATTTATCAAACAGGTCGGCGACTTTGACGCTCGGATTTGCGAATAGCTTTAATGAATGGACGTTTACCAATGCGAGAAACACATCCTTGAACGACGCCAGATTCGACTTTGACGGCGACGGCAGAACGGATTTTTCGGTTTTTCGTCCCTCGACCGGGGAATGGTGGTATATGCAAAGCTCGGACGGCAATGACCGCTCTTTCCCTTTCGGCACTTCGACGGACAGGATTGTTCCGGCTGATTACACCGGCGACGGCGTAACCGATATTGCCTTTTTCCGCCCGTCAACAAACCAATGGTTTATCTTGAGAAGCGAGAATTTAAGCTTCTTTTCCGTAACCTTCGGCGCGGCGGGAGATATTCCCGTTCCGGCTGATTTCGACGGTGACGGCGAGGGGGATTTGGCGGTCTTTCGCCCGTCCGAGTCAAACTGGTATATCAATCGCTCTTCCGGCGGCTTGACGATTGTTCGATTCGGCACGGACAGCGATTTTCCGGTTCCCGCCGATTATGACGGCGATGGAGCGGCGGATCTAGCCGTTTTTCGTCCATCGGTCGGCGAATGGTGGATTTTGAGAAGCTCCGACGGCGAAAGCCGCGCTTTCCGGTTCGGCTCTTCGACAGACAAGCCCGTTCCTGCCGATTATACGGGCGACGGCAGAGCAGATATCGCGTTTTATCGTCCTTCGACGGGCGAGTGGTTTGTTTTAAGAAGCGAGGATAATTCGTTTTATTCAGCTCCGTTTGGCGAAAGCGGGGATATTCCCGTTCCGGGAGATTACGACGGCGACGAAAGAGATGATTTCGC
>DATHTS010000836.1:0-2043 GCA_035462935.1 Pyrinomonadaceae bacterium | reverse complement strand
CTCTTTTCGTGAAGCGCCGATTTTTTTGGGGATTTTTACCGCTTTGATTTTAATCGGCGCGATTGTCGCGCTCATTCCGGGAATTCCGCAGATTCAACTGCTCATCCTGACGCAGTGCATCAACGGGCTGCTTTTGCCGTTTCTGCTGGTCGCAATTGTTTCGCTATCAAGCAACGAGGAGATTATGGGCGAGTATAAAAACGGCTTTTTCTTTCGGATTTTCGCGTGGATTTTAACAATTGTCGTTTCCGCGCTCTCGCTTCTATTGATTGGAACGACGATTGTTGATATTTTTAATCTCTGAATATAAACGGTATGCAGCCTTCCGAAATCAGAAGACAAATTTTTTTAATTGCGACTTTAGCGGTTCTTCTCATCTCCTCGCTGATTTTTCTAAATGTAATTGATGAACCGCTGATCGAATATCTCACCGCTTTTTTTAAGACTGTCCAAAAAGACGAAATAGAATCCACGCAGATGAGCCAGCTAACGGCGGACCTGCTCGTCAATTTCTTTCGCATTGTAAAGATCATTTTGTGGTTTGTTTTAGTCGTCTCAATTATCCGATTCGTCAATTCGGTCATTTTCGGCAGGGCGCTCAGAAACACGAGTTCTTACGAGCTGACTAATTTAGTTCGCAATGTCGTAATAATTTTAATTTACATCATCGCCTTTTTTATCATTTTCCAATCGCAGTATCCGAATGTCGCGCTCGCCCCGCTTTTTACGGGATCGACAATTCTCGGTATCGTCGTCGGGCTGGCTTTGCAGGATACTCTGGGAAATCTTTTTGCCGGTCTCGCTTTGCAAGCCGACCAACCGTTTCAAATCGGCGATGTTATTTCAATCGGGGCTAAAGGAACGGGTGTTGTGGAAACAATTTCGTGGCGCGGCGTGAAAATACGCACTTTTCAGAACAAACTCGTGATTATCGGCAACAGCGATTTGGGAAAGGAAGCCATCGAGGTTTCACCGAAGGACAATTTGAACGCGCGGCTGGTTTTCTTCAACACGCTTTATACCGATCCGCCGACGAAAACCATCCAAGTTCTGCGCGAAGTAGTACGGCAGGTCGAAAACGTTTCCAATAAAATCCGCCCGATTGTCCGTATTCGTAATTTGGGCGATAACGGCATAGATTGGGAAATCAAATACTGGCTTGAAGATTACACGAAATTTAACGATACAGACGCGCGAATCCGCGAGCGAATCTGGTATGCCTTCCAGCGCGAGAATATCAATTTCGCCTACCCGACGCGCACAATTTACGTCGCAAAAGAAACGCCCGAAGCGGTTTTTGTCGAGAAAGCCGACGCGGTCTGCGAGCGTCTGAATAATGTGGCGATTTTCGGTCCGCTTTCCGACGAGGAAACGAAAGTTCTTGCCGATGCCGCAAAGGTTCGCGTATTCGCGCCCGGCGAGTCAATCGTGCAGGAAGGGCAAAAAGGCGGTTCGATGTTTGTCATTCACCGCGGAACGGTTGAAGTTAAAATCAAGGAAGACGGCGCGTCGAAGACGATAAACACTTTGCGCGAAGGCGATTTTTTCGGAGAAATGAGCCTTTTCACCGGCGAACCGCGCACGGCAAGCGTCGTTGCAAAAGATGAAACCGAAGTCCTGCAAATCGGGAGAGATACGCTTAAGCCGATTTTTGAAGATAATCCGAATTTGGTGCGGGCTTTGAGCGAAATTATCGAGGAACGCCGGGAACTGCTTACCCGCAGTGATGAAAACGTGAAAACCGCCGCGACAAAAGAATCGAAAAATGTTTTCCGTTCGGTTAGAAAATTTTTCGGGCTGGATTGATTTAAATGAAGGGCGGGTTTGATTTGGGATTGTGGATTTGGGATTTCGGATTTGACTTTGACAAACAGCAAATCCGAAATCCGAAATCTTAATTCCCGAATCGTTTTCCGTCTTTGGTGATGCGCCGGCTTCCGCCTTATTTTCACTTTTTCTTTTTAGAGCAATTCAAGATTGAATGTATTGTCAGAACCGCCTGCGTGAGCGGGCGGGTAATCAGCGGCGAAGAAACCCGCCCGC
>DATHTS010000835.1:0-3594 GCA_035462935.1 Pyrinomonadaceae bacterium | reverse complement strand
CAAGCCGATAAAAACCCGTTTGACGCCCGCGCGTTTCGATTTTTCGATAAAATTCGGCAGTTTGTGGCAGAGCGTGTCAACCTGAATGATAAAGCTAATGTTCAGCTTTTCCTGTTCGCGCAGTTGAATCAATTTATCGAGAATCGCTTCCCAATCTTTGTTTCGGGCGAAATTGTCGTCGGTGATGAAAAACGAATGCAGACCTTGCGCGACATTGGCGCGGACGATTTTTTCGATGTCTTCGGGCGAGCGGCGGCGCGATTTTCTGCCCTGCACGTTGATGATTGTGCAGAAGCTACAGGTAAAAGGACAGCCGCGCCCGGCGTCGAAGCTGGTCGTCGCGCCCGCCGTCAGATGAACTCTTTCCGCCGGAAGCAAAGGCGTCGCCGTGCCCTGGATATTCGGCAAATCGTCCATAAAATTGTAAATCGGCTGGAGCTTATTACAGTATGCGTCAATCAAAACTTGTCCGAGCCGACCTTCCGCCTCGCCCGCGAAAAGCGAAACGCCCATATCGAGCGCCTTTTGAACGTGCGCGTCGCGCTCCTTGAGCATTGCCGTCGTGCCGGAAACGTGAAAACCGCCAACGGCAACCTGAATTCCTTTTTCGCGCAGAGGCGCGGCAATATCCAATGAACGCGGAAACTGATTCGACTGAACGCCGACGAGCATCACCATTCCGCCGTCGGCTTTTTCAATCAGGGAAATGATTTTTTCCGGTTTGATGTGAGTGTTCGTCTCGTCAAAAGCGTGAATCTCGATTTCCACATCTTCGCCCAAAATTTTATTTTCAGCGCATTCCAGCGCCAAACTGTAAAGACATGCCAGCGAGTTCGACGGGATCGCCGAGCGAAACCATTGAATCACATAACCGTCATCATCATAGTGAGAAGGTTTAATGAGAACAAGACTGAATTTTCGTTTGGAATTTTTCATTTATTTATTTCCGCGTAGCTCGAAATTTTCTCTTTTAACCATAAATTAATTAAGGATTCAGTCGAAGTTTTTTCCCGCGCGGCAATTTCTGTTAATTCCTTATTTATCTCTTCATCAATCCCGACAAAATGCCTTCTTTTCTTTAAATCAACCTCAAAATGCGCCTCAGGCAAATCGTTTTCAAATTCTCCAAAATCATTTTCGTCAAAAAAAGCAATCAATTCATCAACCGAATCAAACTGCGGTAAATTCTTATTTTCTGTCATACATTTTTTTGCCCGATTCTGCTGATTCCATCCAGAATATTACAAGTTATTCTAATATGACAAGAACTTTTGCAGTTTTTGTGTAATGCCTCAGTGAAAAGTTAGAAATGAGGATTATTAAACTCATTAAATCTCCAAGTCATTTGCTTTCAACGAAACAATTTTCTCCGAAATCTTTTTCTAAATTATAATTGAGGCATTACAATTTGACTGCTTATAGCTTTTTGTTATATCGAATATATGTTCGCGTAAGTTCCAATATAAAGGAGGATTTTGAGCTTGCCGCGGAATATCGCGGGCTGACGCCTTCGTAAATGATTTTCTTGAAACCGCGGATGTTTTACCTGCGTAGAACTTCGGAAAGTCTTTCCCGAAATTAAGCTATGAAAATTTTTATATCTCTGTTATCAGGCTTATTACTGTTTGCATTTGCGGGCGAAAACCTTTTAGCGCAGCACCGGAATATTACCGTTATTTTATTAAGACACGCCGAAAAGGATAAGGCGGAAGAAGAACATTCGCTCGACCCGAATCTTTCGCCGGAAGGAAGAGAGCGGGCGGAAAGGCTGGTGAAGGTGATTGGCGGATACAATCCCGACGCTATTTTTTCTTCGGCTTTTAAGCGAACCAGAGCGACGGTTGCGCCGCTTGCTTCAAGAGGAGAGCTGAGAATAATGGCTCAGTATTACGATCACCGGAATCTCAAGCAAATTGCCGATTTGGTGATGCAGGGAAAATTTCAGCGAATCGTTATTGCCGGGCATAACAGCACCACGCCCGCGCTGGCGAACTTGCTGATCGGGCAGGAAAAATACAAGGCTCTCGATGAATCGGAATACGATAAAATCTGGATTATTAAGATTAAAAGAAAAAAGAACAAGCCTGACGAAATCGAAGAAAAGGTAATACAATATTAACCGAAATGCTATGAAACATACTATTTTTACATCTTTTCTTCTGGGTTTGATTCTTGTTTTTGCCGCCAGCCAATCTTTATTCGCGCAAGCCAAAACTAATCCCGGCGGCGATACTTTTTGGGCGGAATTGCAGAAATTATGCGGCAAGGCTTTTGCCGGAACGGTTGCCGCCGCGCCTTCCGATGATACGACTTTTAAGAATAAAGAACTTGTGATGCACGTCCGCGCCTGCGAAAAAGACCGTATCCGAATTCCGTTTTTTGTCGGCGCAGACCGTTCGAGAACCTGGGTTTTGACTCGTCAGAAAGACGGGAGAATTTTGCTCAAACACGATCATCGGCACGAAGACGGAACGCCGGACAAAGTTACGATGTATGGCGGTTTGACTTCAAACAGCGGCTCGGCGACCGTGCAGATGTTTCCCGCCGATCAGGAAACTGTGGATATAATTCCCGCCGCCGCGACAAATGCCTGGTGGATCGAACTCGTGCCGGGCGATTTCTTTTCCTACAATCTGCGGCGAATGGGAACGGAAAGATATTTTAGTATAAAATTCGATTTGAAAACTGCGGTGAAAACGCCGGAAGCGCCGTGGGGTTGGAAGAATTAATTTTTCGATTGGGAGGAAAATATATGGCGGAATTGAAAACGAAACAAACGGAAGCGGACGTGAAAGAATTTCTTAACGGAGTTTCTGACGAAAAAAGGCGGGAAGATTGTTTTACCGTTTTGGAATTAATGAAAAAGATAACCGGCGAAGAGCCGAAAATGTGGGGCGCGAGCATCATCGGATTCGGAAATTATAAATATAAATATGAATCCGGGCGCGAAGGCGAATGGTTTGTCGCCGGCTTTTCGCCCCGCAAGCAGAATCTGACGCTTTATATGATGCCGGGTTTTTCGCGTTATGAAGAACTGTTCTCAAAATTGGGCAAGCATAAAACGGGAAAATCCTGTCTTTATATAAACAAACTCGAAGACGTGAATTTAGACGTTTTACGCGAGATGATAGAAAGTTCGGTTGAAAATGTGAAGAAAGGCAATATCAGATTTTAATTGTCAAACTTCTATTCAATCGGCTCCCAGAGTTCGATTTTGTTGCCCTCCGGGTCGAGAATCCAGCCGAATTTGCCGTAATCGCCGTCTTCGCTCTCATCGAAGACATAAACGCCTTCGTCGCGCAAAATTTTTAACAGTTCGTCCAGATTTTCCACGCGCAGGTTTATCATAAATTCCTTTTCCGAAGGCGCGAAGTAGTTCGTGTCCGCATCGAAAAAGGAAAACGCCGTCCAGCCTTTTTCCTTTTCCTGAAACTGAAAATCCGCGTAAACTTTGCCGCCGAAATCAATGCCGAGATGTTTTTGATACCATTCGGCTAATGCTTTCGGGTTTTTTGCCTTGAAAAATATGCCGCCGACGCCTGTTACTCTTTTCATTTCTTTGCCCAAAAATTATCAACAGATTAACACAGGTTG
>DATHTS010000834.1:0-10569 GCA_035462935.1 Pyrinomonadaceae bacterium | reverse complement strand
TTCACCGCAGGTTGAAGCGATAACAAGTCTAAAATTTGAGTTAAAAAAATGGCGGATGAAGATTGGCAAAAAGTAAGAGAAGTTTTTGATTTAGCATTGCGCCAAAAGCCGGAAGATCGCGGAAAATTTGTCAATGAGGCGTGCGGCGAAGATTTTAAATTGCGGGCGGAAGTCGAATCGCTTTTATCCTCGCTCAATAGCGCCGAAAACTTTCTCGAAACGCCCGCCGTCGCTAAAGTCGCCGATTTAATCGAGGGCGAGGCAAAAAAACTCGAACGCGGAACCTGCTTCGCGCATTATGAAATTATCGAACAAATCGGCACGGGCGGAATGGGCGAGGTTTATTTGGCGCGAGATAAAAAACTCGACCGAAAGGTGGCAATAAAAATTCTCAACGAAAAATTCAGCCGCGAAGAATCGAATCTAAACCGGTTTATCCGGGAAGCGAAAGCGGCTTCCGCGCTCAATCACCCGAACATTCTGGTCATTCACGAAATCGGCGAAACTGAAGATACAAATTACATCGTCAGCGAGTTTATCGAAGGCAAAACTCTGCGCGAAGTTCTCAAAGAATCATCGCTGAAATTAGGCGATGTTTTGGACATTTCGATTCAAATCGCCGGCGCTCTGGTCGCCGCGCACCGGGCGCATCTGGTCCACCGCGACATCAAGCCGGAAAATATAATGGTTCGCCCCGACGGATTTGTGAAGATTCTCGATTTCGGTCTGGCAAAACTCGTCGAGGAGAAAAACAGGTCGCTCTTCGGTTTGGATGACTCGAACATCCGACAGAATCAGACGGCACAAGGCGTAATTTTGGGAACGGTCAATTATATGTCGCCGGAACAGGCGAAAGGCGAGCAGATTGATGAACGCACGGATATTTTCAGTTTCGGCGTGGTGATTTATGAAATGCTTGCCGGCAGAACTCCGTTTGCGGGCGATTCCGCTTCGGCGACTTTTGCGAATTTGGTAAACGCCGAGCCAAAGCCTTTAGCGCGTTTCGTTTCAAATGTGCCTAATGAATTACAGCGCATCGTTTCCAGGATGATTCGCAAAAAAAGGGATGAGCGTTATCAAACGATGCAGGATTTGCTCGCCGATTTGAAGGATTTGAAGGAAAACCTGTCGTTTGCGGAAAAGCTGGAACGAATGGCTTCTCCCGGAGCCGCAAGTCTGGCTGTATTTCCGCAAGCGGTGACGGGCGAAACTAACAAGGAAACTGCGGAAACACAGCGCGGTTTTTCCCAAAAAATTAAAAAACGTAAATGGCTTTTTGGATTGACGGTGTTTGCCGCTTTAGTTGTGAGCGCCATTTTGTTTTATCAATGGAATTTGAGTCAAACGCCGTCAGCGCGGGATTTATATTTGCAAGGTCGTTTTTATGCAGTGCGGGAAAATAGGGCGGATAACGATAGAGCCATTCAACTGCTTGAACAAGCGGTCACGCTCGATCCGAATTACGCGCTGGCTTACACGGAACTTGCGCGGGCTTACGGCACGCGCTTTTTCCAGCTTGAGCCGCACGAAAAACAGTGGCAGGAAAAAGCTTACGTCGCGCTGGAAAAAGCCTTCGCCCTCGCGCCCGATTTGGCGGAAGCGCACGAGATCCGCGGTTTTCTGTTGTGGATGCCCGCTAATCGTTTCCCCCACGAGCAGGCGATTGCCGCCTATCGCCGCGCGGCGTCTTTGAATCCGAATTTGGACGAGCCGCATCAAGCGCTTGGAAAAATTTACCTGCACATCGGTTTGCTGGATGAAGCGTTGGCGGAATTTCGCAAATCTCTCGAATTAAATCCCGGCAATACGATGGCGCGGTATCGCATCGGAATCGTGCTGATTCACCAGGGGAAATATGAAGAAGCCCTGCGAAACTTAAAAAGCACTCCGCCGGATATTAATCCCGCGATAGTCGGGCGGGATACCGTTTGGCTGTTGATTTCCCTCGGTCGGCGCGAGGAAGCCGCCGGGCTTTTGGCTGAATTGATCGAAAAAAATCCGACCGACGAAGGCGGGCAATTCGCCAGTTTTAAAGCTTTGCTGTCTGCTCTGGCAGGAAATGCCGACCAAGCGGAAAGGGAAATTCGTGACGCACTAGAAAAAGGCAGAGGCTTCGGACATTTCCACCACGCGGCTTACATCATCGCCTGCGCTTACGCCGCGCTGAATAAGCCCGAAGAATCCGTGCGTTTTCTGCAAATGGCAGCGGACGAGGGATATCCATGCTATCCGCTGTTTGAGAAAGACGCTAAACTTAACCCAATAAGAGAGAACCAAAAATTTCAGGCGTTTCTTTCCGCGCAAAAGCGACAATGGGAATACTATAAATCTTTGCCGCAACTCTAGCCGAAAGCAAAGGCGAACGATGCAAACTTTTTCCATCTATGTTAAACGGATAGAATAAATTCTTTGAGAGGTTTGGCAATGGCTGACGAGGCGCAACCGGCAAGCGGGATAACGGAAAAATTACGCGATTTGAGCAGTGATAAACGAGATGAATCGGCAGAAGCACTGCTCAGCCTCGTTTATGACGAACTGCGCCGGCAAGCGCACCGCTATCTGCAAAAAGAGCGGCGCGGGCATACTCTTCAAACTACCGCTTTGGTTCACGAAGCATATTTGAGGCTCATCAAACAGGAAAACGTCGAATGGGAAAGCCGCTCGCATTTTTTCGGCGTGGCGGCGACAATGATGCGGCGGATTTTGATTGATTACGCCAAGTCGCGGCATCGCGTCCGGCGCGGCGGCTCAAAGGAAGATTTGCCGCTGGAAAACGCCCTGACGGTTGCCGTCAGCGACGCAAGTTTTGATTTGCTGGAACTCGACGAAGCCTTAAATCGGCTCGCTGAGAAGGACGAGCATTTGGCAAAAGTTGTCGAACTGAGGTTTTTCAGCGGACTGGACGTTATGGAAACTGCGAAAGTTCTGGGCATTTCCGATTCAACCGTCAAACGCGATTGGGCAATGGCAAAGGCTTGGCTGCACCGTGAGTTGACGAGGTAAAGAAAAAATTAAGTCGGCAGCAATTTTTTTGTTTGGTCAAATTGATGCAAAGTATTCATCTTGGATTCTTTGCATTTTTTGTTTTTTGTGCGGTTTAATTGTCGTATGATTTGGCAAACTTCGCGTCGGGAAATTCCGCTTGGGAAAACTCTGGTGATGGCGATTTTGAATGTTACGCCGGATAGTTTTTCCGACGGCGGAAATTTCTTTTCGGTTCAGGAAGCGTTAAAGCGAGCCGAAAAGCTGATTGAAGAAGGCGCGGATATTTTAGACATCGGCGGCGAATCCACGCGCCCGAACAGCGCGAGAGTTTCGGCGGAAGATGAGGCGCGTCGCGTCGTGCCGGTTATTGAAGAAATTTCAAAACGGTTTGATTTGCCGGTTTCGATAGACACGAGCAAATCGGAAGTTGCCGAAAAAGCGGTTTTGGCTGGTGCAGAGATTATTAACGATGTTTCGGGACTGCGTTTTGACGAGCGAATTGCGGAAGTTGCGGCAAAATATAAAACCGGGCTTGTTTTAATGCATCTGCGCGGGACGTTTGAAACGATGCATAAACAGAAGCCGGTGGAGGATATTTTCCGCGAAGTTTCCGACGGTTTTCATTGGAGCATCGAAAAAGCCGAGAGTTTCGGAGTAAAAAAAGAGCAAATCGTTTTGGATGTCGGAATCGGTTTCAGTAAAACTTTTGAGCAGAATTTAGAACTTCTCGCCAAACTTGATAAACTCTGTAAAGAATTTCCAGAATTCCCGATGCTGGTCGGCGCTTCGCGCAAATCTTTTATCGGAAAGATTTTAGATGACGCGCCGGCGAATGGAAGAATAAGCGGGACTTTAGCGGCGAATGCGATTGCCGTTTGGAACGGCGCGAATATCCTTCGCGTTCACGATGTCAAAGAAACGATAGAAATCTTGCGGGTTATCGAAGCGGTTAAAAAGCAGTTATGAAAAATTTTCGCGTTTTAATTATTATTTTTCTCTTCGTCTTCGTTTCCGGTTTTACCGAATGTTATAAACCCGTAACCAATTCCGGTTTGCCGAAACACATTAAAACGATTGCCGTTCCCGCATTTCAATTTGAAGTGCAGGGCGCGCGTTATCGCGTCGAATCGCGCTTTACCGAAGCCGTTATGCGCGAGATTATCCGGCGCGGGCGCGGATTGAAAGTTGTCGGCTCGCGCGAAGACGCGGATGCGGTTGTCGAAGGCACAATTCGGGATTTCAGCTTTACCGGCGTTCTGCTCGACCGCGAAGGTCGCGCCCGCGTTTATGAAGTTACAGTTGTCGCGGCGGTGACGATTAGGGATTTGGACGAAAACAAGATTCTTTACGATAATCAAAATTTTATATTCCGCGATTCGTTTGAATTTTCCCAAGACCCGCGCTCGTTTTTCAATGAAGAAGACCCGGCGGTCGAGCGTATATCACGGGCTTTTGCCGAATCGGTTGTTTCTACGATTATCAATGGTCTGGGTGTTAAAGAAGGGAAATAGAAGGAAAAAGGTAAAAGGCAAAAGGCAAAAATGGCGCTTTTAATTTGGGTTCGATAGTTCGCCGGATTTCTCCGAAATTTGGAATCTGAAATCTGGAATTTGGAATTAATTAAATGAATATCCTTTCGAGAGAAGATTTACGCAGCCATTTGCGGCAAAAGAAAATCGCGCCGCTTTATCTGTTGTTCGGCGAGGAAACTTATTTGAGAGATTTGGCGGCGAAAACGATTGCCGATTTTGTTTTGGCTGATTCTTCTTTGCGCGAATTTAACGAAACGGCTTTCAGTCTCAATGAAACTCAGATTCAATACGCGCTCGGTTCAGCCGAGCAATTGCCGATGGTTTCTTCGCGCCGCGTGGTGAAAATAGAGGATGTCAGAGTTTCGGCGAGCAGCAATAAAGACAATCTGAAAGAGGATGACGAACAGATTCTGGCTTCGTATCTGACGCGCCCTTCGGAAACTTCCGTTGTTATTTTTGTAGCTGACGAACTCGATAAAAGGCGGAAAATTGCCAAATTGCTGATTGAAAACTGCGTCGCCGTAGAATTCAAATCGCTTACCGATTTTGAATTGAAAAAATGGGCGAACGATAAGCTGAAGGATTTAGATACGCGAATCGAAGACCGCGCTTTGAATAATCTGGCGGCGCTTATCGGAAAAAACGTGCGCCGCCTGACAACCGAAGTCGAAAAATTAGCCGCCGCCGCTCTGCCTGATAAATTAATAACCGCCGAATTAGTCGAATCTCTCGTGCCGAATTCACAGGAGCTTTCCAATTTTGATTTGACGGATTATCTGCTCGCCGGAAACAAAAGCCGCACCCTGGAAACTATGAATAAGATTTTAGACGACGGCGCTGAGCCTTTGATGCTTTTGGGCTTGATTGCCAATAATTATCACCGTCTTTTTCTGGCGAAAGAATTGATGAATCAAGGCGTCGAGCGCAGGGAAGTCGCAAGGATTATGAAACTCCCGCCTTTTAAACAGGAAGAATTTCTCGCAACCGCGCGACGAGCAGATGCGGAAAAACTTTCCCGCATCTTACGCAAAATTGCCAAAACCGATTTAGCAATCAAAACCTCGAAAGGCACGCCGCGCCTGCAAATTGAAATGCTTGTCTGCGAGTTGGCGGGTATCTGAAATAGAAATTTTAAAACTTAAAAGTCTTAGGAACCGCAGAAAACTTAAAGCGAACCAGTTCATTTTTGTAAAATGTATATTCGGCGTGATAACGCGCGGCATTAATATTGCCGAGGCTTGCTTCGTCGGCAATATCGTAAACGTAAACTTCTCTTTTATTATCTTTTTTTACCTTTTCGTTCGGCTCGCCCAGCATTTTTACCAAATCTTTCGGGCTGACCGTGCGGCGCATTCCCGTTATCCAGCTTGCGCGGGCTCCGACGACTAAATTCGATTCGGTTTCAAAATCCGGCGTTTTGTCCATTACAACGTGCAGCTTGCGATATGAAGGACCGACGCGGTAAACCTCGATTCCCGTGATTGAAAACGGCTTTTCGGGATCGTCGGCGGTCAAAACCATAACCTGCGTGCCGTGCATATTGTAAAGCGTCCTGACGGCTTTGCCTTCGGGCGTTACGGAAAATTGCAGGGAATTTTCCAAAACACGCCGCGCGCTTTCTTCATTCATTAAAGTTATACCGGCAACTGTGGTTTCAAAATTCGCGCGATTTTTTAGAAAGCTTTCGCTTTGCTTCATCTGGGCGAAATTTTCCGCGCTGAAAGCAAAGAATATTACGACGGTCGCAATTAAAATAAAAAAGATATTTTTCATATAAATTCTCCTAGGGTTGTAGATTGGAAATGGAAATCGGGAAAAGTTTTCTATCAAGTTCAGTGAAAAGTTTCAGAAAGCTTTTTGAAATAAACTAAAAGCTGACTGAAACTCCAAACCTTAATTTTTTTGTGTTTTGTTATGAAATTTGCGCTGTTTACACAAATTCTTGAAAGAATGGGGCAGGCGGGATTTTAATCCACACCTGATATTTACAAACGTAAAATAGCTTGCTTCTTCCAATTTCTCCGATTTAATTCATTTAACGTCCGGTTAAAAAAGAATAGTTTAATCACTATCGCGTTTCAACATAAAACGGGCTATCTCGACGCGATTGCTCCAGCCTTTTTTTGAAAGTATGTTGCTGATATGACCTTCGACCGTGCGGACGCTGATTTTTAATTCTGAGGCTATTTCCTTATTACTCAAACCATCGGCTACCAGAGAAGCGACGCGCGATTCGGAATCGGTAAAATCTTCATCCATTGTAACGTTAAATGAAGCCGTATTATCGCTCGTCGCGCTGCTCATTAAACGCGACAGTTCGGCGCTGATTCGCTGCGCGCGGTTAAGGATATTATTGATAATAACGAGCAATTCTTCCGGGTCGAAAGGCTTGGTAATATAAGCGTCCACGCCGTTTCTGAAACCCACAATTCGGTCTTCGCGTTCATCTTTCGCGGTTAAGAAAATTATGGGGATAAGCGCTGTTCGCGGATTCGAGCGCAAAGTTCGGGCTAGTTGATAACCGTCCATTCCCGGCATTCTAATATCGCTGATAACCAAATCCGGCAGGCTTTCGGCGATTCGCACAAGAGCTTCCGCGCCGCTCCGGGCGGTGACGACGGAAAAATCTTCGTCGCGCAAAATTACGGCGACCGCGCGAAGAAGTTTAGGCTCATCATCAACAACCAGTAATCGTTTGCTCATATACTCTTAATTCGTTTTCCCCTGCCGGATTCAGTTTGTCTGATTTTATCGGATGGCGAATGTTTCATCTGCTCCCGAACGGGAAGCTGAATCGTAATTTTGCTTCCGCGTCCGATTCGGCTTTCAACGCTGATTTTACCGTTCATCGCTTCGACAAGCGAATGGGCGATATAAAGTCCGAGACCGACGCCGGAATCTTCCTGCGTATCAGTTTCAATATTTTCTGCCGCCCGCCCGCGATAAAAACTTTCAAATATATGAGGCAAATCAGCTTCGTGAATTCCGCGCCCGTTATCCGAAATTTCAATGTTGACAGTTTCGCTGCCGTCGCGGTAAGCCTTTAATAAGATGTTACCGTTGTCAGGCGTGTATTTCACGGCATTTTCCATAATCGAGCAAATCACCCGCCGCAAGGCGTTGGAGTCGGCATAAACAAAAGGCAAATCGGGCGCGGCTTCGATTTGAATTTGATGATTGCGTTCGACGGCTTCGACCCGCTGGATTTTTTCGCAGGCGCGCAGTATTTCTTTAACATCCACAGCTTCAAATTTAATATGCATTTTGCCCGCTTTGATTCTCGATAAATCGAGCAGATTATGCACCAGATCAATCTGCCGATCACATTCCGAATCAATATCTTCGAGAAAATCGCGCTGTTCGTCTTCGAGAGATTTTTTTCGCAGTAAAATTCTGGTCAGAGTTTTTATCGTCGTCAGCGGTGTTCGCAGTTCGTGTGAAACGGCGGCTAAAAATTCATCTTTCACATTGTTTGCATTTTCCGCCTCGATGCGCGCAGCTTGTTCTCGCAAAAGCAGTTCTTTGCGCTCGTTTTCAGCCTTTCGTTTCGATGCGACGAGCGTGCCGACGACCACGGCTGCGAAAGCATCAACCACCAATTGGAGAAAATCGCCTTTGTCCACCGCAAGCGGAGCCTTCGGCGGCAGGAAGATAAAAATATCAATTAAAACCGTTAAAGCGGTAGCCAAAAGACCCGCGCCAAGCCCTCCGCGCCACGCGCTGACCATTATCGCAATAAGAAAAAGAGGCGAAATATCCGGCGAAACGAAGGGCGAAAGCAAAACCGTAAGCGCAAAGATTATCCCTACAGACCAAACCGCGACAAAATACTCCTTGAAAATTATTCCGAGTTTTGAAGCGCGGTTTTTATGTTTTTCGTCTTTATGCATACGGGTTTGAAGATTTTTATTGATTATACCAATGATGTCGGCGGGTGGAAACACTTGATTAAAACAAGTGGATTCACTCTTTTTTTCGATTATTCAAAAGGTTACATTACTTTAGCATTAATAATTTTCTAACCGATTTCTGCAACAAAAGCTGATATTTTGCTCAAACAGTTTTGTCTAAAAGTTAAAAAATGCGAAACAAACCCGGCACGGCTGAATTAAGTTTGTTCGGGTAGAAAACTTAAAAGAAAAAATTATGAATCGTTACAAGCTATTGACTTTGTTAAATTTGGGGCTGATTGTTTTTATGGCGAGCTGCGGTGAAAGTAATAACGCGAACATTGCCAACCAAAATACCGCCAACGTAATAAATACCGCGGGCAATCTGCCTGAGATTAATGCGAATCTTCCGAATGCTAATTCGGGAATTCCTGATGCGAATTCGGGAACTCCGGTAAATCCCACTGTACCCGGCAACGCCGCGATTTTGAAGCCTTCACCGGGCAAGATAAACCCCAGCCTTCCGTCGCAGCCTGCCCCGGACAATTCGGAGGTTACGGTGGCGCTTGGGGAAAATCTGGTGCAAACCCGTGTTTTCAAAAATCACCCGCGGATTAATAAAATCGAAAGCGTTACGGCATTTGTAGATGGCAGCGAGAAAAAATCAGTGAAGATTTTCTTGAAAAACGGGCAGGTTCGTGAACTTTCCGAAGGCAAAATAAAAGACCCGATGACCGAAACGGCGGATAATATCCTGAAAGCTCTGGGTTAAAAAATATATTATGATCAACTTTCCGCGTGTCGCTCTTTTTGCGGATACCTTCTACGAAACCAACGGCGCTGCCAACGTTATTCGCCGGTTGGAAAATTTTGCGCGGGAAAAAGAACTTCCTTTTTTATGCGTCAGAGCGGGAAGTGAAACCGATTTTATTCGGAAGGGAAATCTCAATATTCTCGAGCTAAAACGCAGCCGTCTATCTTTTCCGATTGACGGGAAACTCAAATACGACCCGCGGCTTTGGCGTTACAGAAAACTCGTAAAAGAGAAACTGGATGAATTTCAGCCTGACGTTATCCATGTAACGGGTTTGAATGATGTCAGCCAATTAGGGTTTTATTTCGCCCATTATGAAGACATTTCGGCAATCGCGTCGTGGCATACAAACGCGCACGAATATACCGCCTGCCGCCTTCTTCGCGCTTTAAGTTGGCTTCCGCAAAATACTCAAAAGATTATCGGTAAAAAGGTCGAATCATTTGTAATGCGCGGGCTGATGAAACTGCTTTATCTCGCCCAGATTCAGCTTGCCCCGAATCAGGAGCTTGTTGACGAGATTCAAAAAATGACGCGCCGCCCGTCGTTTTTGATGAGCCGCGGCGTTGATACGAAATTTTTAAATCCGAATAAACGAAAGCGGAAAGATTCGACGCTTGTTTTAGGTTATGTCGGAAGACTCCGTCCGGAAAAAAACGTCCGCTTTTTTGCTGAAATTGAGCAAGCCCTGCAAAATGCCGGGGTCGAAAACTACAAATTTGTTTTGGTCGGAGAAGGCGGCGAGGATGAATGGCTCAAAAAAAATCTGCAAAATGCGGAGCTTACCGGCGTTTTGCACGGTGAAGAACTTGCACGAGCTTACGCCGATATGGATTTGCTGGTTTTTCCGTCGCAAACCGACGCTTTCGGGAATGTTGTTTTAGAAGCGATGGCATCCGGCGTTCCGGCAGTTGTAATGCCGCAGGGCGGACCGAAGTTTTTAATCGAAGATGGAGAGGACGGGTTTATCGCTTCGGATGAAACTGATTTTTTGGAAACGATTATCCGATTGGCGAAACAGCCTCAGCGGTTGGCTGAAATGAGAAACAACGCAAGAATTGCCGCCTGCGAACGGTCGTGGGAGCGGGTTTTTGAAGACGTATATGACAAATATCATCTTTCGACGCTGGTCAGCAAACAAATTCGCGTCTGAAGTTCGGGTAAATATTCGGATAATCGGCAAAGAAAAAAGGATGAGATTTTAATTGATAAAATCCCATCCTTTTTTACATTTCGCCTTGTTTCTTACGGAATAAACGCGGCGGGAACGGGTCGGTCGCCGGAAATGCCAAATCTTACGACGGTAAAGCCGCCTGACGATTTCGCCACATACCAGGTGTTGTTTGAC
>DATHTS010000833.1:0-4035 GCA_035462935.1 Pyrinomonadaceae bacterium | reverse complement strand
AGGCGCGGATTTGCTGGTTTTCATTACCGAATGGAATCAGTTTCGCGCACTCGATATGGGAAAAGTAAAAAGCCTTCTGAAATCGGCGAAAATCGCGGATTTACGAAACATATACGAACCCGACGATATGAGGGAACTCGGTTTTGAATATATCGGCGTCGGAAGGTAGAAGAAAGTAAAAAGTAAAAAGGTAAAAGGTAAAAATAATTTTTACCTTTTTCTTTAATGATTTATGTCCTTAACAACTAAAGTTTTAGTTACCGGCGGCGCGGGTTTTATCGGTTCGAATCTGGCGGAAGAGCTTATTCGTCAGGGCGCGCGGGTTGCTATTTTGGACAATTTGGTTACCGGCTTTCGTGAGAATCTGGAAGAGATAAAAGGCGATTTCGAATTTGTCGAAGGCGATTTGAACGACGATAAAAAACTAAGGCAGGCAGTCGAAGGCGCGGAATTTATCTTTCATCAAGCCGCTTTGCCTTCCGTTCCGCGTTCGGTTGAAAACCCCACCGAAACGCATAATGCCTGCGTCAACGGCACGTTTAATTTACTGAAAACGGCAAAGGATTCAGGGGTTAAGCGCGTGATTTACGCAGCGTCGAGTTCGGCTTACGGTGATCAGCCGACTTTGCCGAAAGTCGAAACAATGCGCCCCGAACCGCTTTCACCTTACGCGGCGGCAAAATTGATGGGTGAATACTATTGTCAGGTTTTCTCTAACGTCTATAATCTCGAAACAATCAGCCTGCGTTATTTCAACGTATTCGGACCGCGCCAAAATCCGTCTTCTATGTATTCCGGCGTCATCTCGCGTTTTATTGACGCGCTGATGAAAGACAAAACTCCGGTTATTTACGGCGACGGCGAGCAGTCGCGCGATTTCACATACATCGCCAACGTCGTGGACGCCAACATCAAAGCCGCGCAAGCCGCCCAAGGCATCGGCAGCGTCGTCAATGCCGCTAACGGCGAAAGGATTTCTCTCAACGATCTTTTAGACGTGCTGAAACAGATTACAGGCAAAACCGATGTCAAAGCCGATTATCAAGCCGAACGCGCAGGCGATGTCAAACACAGCCAAGCCGACAACACACGCGCGGTCGAGTGGCTCGGTTATGAAAGATTAGTGGGTTTGGAGGAAGGTTTGCGAAACACGATAGACTGGTGGAAGACAAGTCGTTTTGCCCTGTAAAATGCGCTTTTGGAATTTCTATAAACTAATCTTGCCTCGAAAACTCTCTTTATGATAATTTAAAAAACGCGCTTGATATAAAAGTTGCGGGAGTTTTACCAAAAGATTTAATAATGAGAAAAAAACTACAACTAACGGTCAAAACTTAAAAATTTGATATTCGTTTTGACCGTCTGCCCGACAAAAGGAGGTTAAAGAGATGGTCAACCGAGCTAATCAAAATATCGCTAAAGAAATTGATAAATTAAATGACAACGAAAGTATCGCCGTTCTAAACTATATTTCCGAGCTTCTCTCTACCCGCCTTCCCAAATCAAAAGAAAATCCATTTCAAGACGACCTGATCGTTTCACTGCAGGACGCTTACGAAAATAAGCGCGCCCGCCAAGTGTTCGAATGGGAACGCACGAGAAGACGGAATTTCTACAACGCGGTATGAAAATTATTAACCGCAGATCGGCGCTGACGAACGCAGATGAGTTTTTCAAAAAATCTGCGTCAATCTGCGTTTATTTGCGGTTAATTTTGTTCTGCGCTTTCCTTGCAATAAATCCTGCCTTCGGGCAAATTTCCCCAGAAATCGAGCTTTACGCCGAACTAATCCGCCGCGGAAATACGGAACAAAAACGCACGGCGCTGCTCCGCCTACGAGGTCTCGAATCAGCGGAAGCCTCGCTCGCCGCCGTTCCGGCTTTGAGAGATTCCGCCGAAATTGTTCGCGCCCCCGCGACGCATTCGGTTATTTTTCTTCCTCAAGATGAAGCGCTGAGAGTTTTGCTTCCGCTCTTAAATGATCGCTCGGAATACGTCAGGCGCGAAGCCGCATATGCTCTCGGCGAGGTCGGAAATCCCGCAGCCGCGCAGCCGCTCATAAAGCTGATGCTTGGAGATAAACAGTTAAGCGTTCGTGATGCGGCGGCGGTTGCGCTCGGGACGACAGGTGATATAAATTCAGCGGAATTTCTCACGCAATATTTAAAGAGAAGAGTAAAAGACACTGATGATTTTTTGCGACGAGCTTCGGCGCGTTCAATCGGGCAGATCGCCCAAAGATTAAATCAAGCCATTAAAGCTAATCCCGAATTATTTTTTCCCAAAGAAACAAATCTGGAAAATCGGAGATTGCTCGCCATTGAAGTTTTTCCGGCTCTGTCTAACGTTTCTGCTGTTTTAATCCAAACTTTGCAAAATCCTGAAGAAATTAACGATGTGAAACGCGAAGCGGCTTGGGCTTTGGGAGAAATCCGAGATAAGCGCGCCTTTTCGGTTTTACAACAATTTCTCTTTGATGAAGATTATTATCTCGCTCAAATTGCCGCCGAAGCCGTCAGAAAAATCCAAACCGAACAAAAAAAGTAGTTGAGAAAAAATTTTCCTATTTACAAATCAGATTATTTATTGCAAACTAGGTTTGTTGAAATGACGATCAAAGATTTCGGCTCGCAAGTCGAACAGGTTTGGGAAGGCTTGCGACCGTTGACGAAAAAACTTTTGGTTGGCGCGATAGATGTCAATCAGACCAAACCAAGCCCGAAACTCTCTTACGATGCTCACGCCGATTGGGAACTAAGCCGTCTTCTCTCGGCTTTAGACGACCAAGCCCAAGACACGGAAATTCGTAAGGACACGGAAAAACGGCGCGAAATAAAGAATTTCGCTGATGCCTGCGCTTCTCTTCTGGAGGCGAAAACAGAATCGGCGGAAGTTTTTATTCAACTCGCAAAACGCGCGCTCGCCCGCAACGATTTCAAAAAACTCGATGCGCTCGCCGATTATCTGGCGCAGCGCTTTCCTCCTGCCGAAATCGCCGAAATTATTCGCCAAACCGATCTGGCGCAAATCCGCGCCATCGCATATGAAACGCTGGCGCTCGTTCCGACAATTTCCCTTCTGCCGGTTTTGGAAGACCCGATTTATTTTGAAATTGTCCGCAACGCGCTTGAACAGCAGGCGATTGAATATGAAAATGACGAGGCGCAGATGATTTTAGAACAGTTGGGTTTTGAAGAATTAAGCGGCGAATAAATTTATTCGCCGTCATTTTTTATCGGTTCAATCAACTTTCCCGAAAGCCAAAATTGTCCGCTCACAATTCCGCCGATCTTCGGTTCGGCGGGAATCAGCTTCAGGTCAGCTACGACATCAACTTCTCCGCCTAAAGTTTCGACCAGAAACCAGTAGAATTTTTCGTTCGACAGTTCGTTTGTCTTTAGCTCGAATTGTTTTATTTCGCCCGCGAACTTTCCTATCGGGCGCGGCAGTTCTATTTCTTCCCAATTTTCAGTATTAAAGTCAAAAAGTCCGCTAGGAACAAAAAATGTAGAAGAAAACTTTGGTTCCGAATCTTGCGAATTATCAAATTCTTCTTCGCTCTCGAAAATCTTGAAATCATTTGAAGCAAACGCCGTCAATTGAATTTCAAGGATTGCGGGAAAATCGTTTATTTGAACCGTGCGAAAATCAGGAACGTCAAAAACAAACGGACATTCTCCAGAAGTTTCGACATCTTCGCCGCTCGGATTCGCCCAGGCGTGAAAGCCGCCGTCGAGTTCCGACGAATCGCGCTCGATTGCTCTCGTCAGCCCGACTTTTCTGCGGCTTCTTCCGGCAAAATGCGGATTAAAACCGATTAGTTCCTGCTCGTTGTTTCCCTGCAAATAAATCTCCGCGCCCGATGAATCGGCAAATCTCAGATAAAAACCCTGCGGACATTTTATCGCCTCGACATATTTGATTGTCTCGGTAATCAAAACATTAACGTCCTGCTCGCCTTTCACGGGAAAACCGATGTCGGATAAATTGCTCATAATTTGAAAAAGTTACCCGCGAATTACACGAATAGCACG
>DATHTS010000832.1:0-2341 GCA_035462935.1 Pyrinomonadaceae bacterium | reverse complement strand
CGCCGAATTTATTTTTTACCCGTTTGTATGGATTTGGCGAAAATCGAAAAAAAAAAGTTGATACTTTAAATCAGCATCTTTCAAACAATCCCGATCTGGCGAATCGTGAATCGTGAAAAATCCATAATTATAAAGACGATAACAGATAAAACTTTCGTCTTTTTTTCTTTTTTGTTAATCTTCGATTATGCAAGTTTTAGAAACCGTCCAAACAAATATCGCGTTTTCTTCACTGCTCAAACGCTACACGCTCGAAGAATTCTGGGCGTTGCCCGAACCCGCTGACCGCTCGCATTACGAACTTATCGAAGGAGTTTTATATATCGTGCCGCCGCCTGCCAATCCGCAGGGAAAAATTATCGCTAATTTGAATCGTTCATTGATGGGTTTTCTGATAGCAGCCGAAAATCCGGGAAACGTTTATCACCCGCGTGAAGCCATTTATATTGAAGACATCTGGGGAACATATCTCGAACCGGATATGATGTTTGTTTCCGCCGAATTGGAAGAACGAATGGGCGAGCGGCGAACTTCCGCCGATATTGTTTTCGAGTGTCTTTCCGAAAGCACAGGCGTTTATGACCGCACAACGAAAGCCGACACTTATCTGGCTTTGGGCGTCAAGGAACTCTGGCTGATTGACTCGGATAATGAAACCGTCGAGGTGAGAAACGCGGATGCTCAGGAAGGCGTTTTATTCTGGCAGAAACGGCGCTTTACAAAGGGCGAAACGGCGGAATCGAAAGTTTTGGAAGATTGGAAAGTTTCTGTCAGCGAAGTCTTTGCCAAATAGTTACCTGTGCCGATAAAATCAGTTCACATCACAAATTACTATCACAAAAATTCGGGCGGAATCAGCACCAGCTATAATAATCTGCTCGAAGCCGCCAATCGTCACCGAAGATATATTCATCTAATTGTTCCCGGCGAAAAAGAGGATGTTGAAAATATCGGCGATTTCGGCAAAATTTACTATATTCCCGCCAAATATTCTCCGATTTTTGACCGGCGTTATCGCGTGATGATGCCCTGGCAGTATATGCTGAAGGACACGCTCATCCGCCGCATTCTGCTTGAAGAAAAGCCGGATATGATCGAGGTTACGGATAAATATACTTTGAGCTTAATCGGCGCGATGATTCGCACGAATAATTTTAGAAAACTCGGTCGCCCGATGCTCGTGCATTTTTCCTGCGAGCGGATGGACGATAATATCGGCTCGTTTTTGACGCGCGGCAGATTAGGCAAATGGTTTTCGCGGCGCGTCATCGGCAATTACACGCTGCCGAATTTCGATTTTCACATTGCCAATTCGCCTTACACGGCGGAAGAATTTTACGAATCGTTTAAAAAATTCGACAATCCAAATCGCTCGGATCGTTTTTTTAATTTTAGCTGGCGATTTTTCAAAGCTCCGCGCGTTTCCATCGAAGAAAGAGTTTTCGTCTGCCCGCGCGGCGTGAACGTCGAAAATTTTTCGCCCGAAAAACGCTCTGACGAAGTGAAAAAAGAAATGCGGCAAAGAGCCGACGTTCCCGAAAACTCGATTATTTTGCTTTACGCAGGGAGAATCTCGCCGGAAAAAAATATCGGACTTTTGCTTGATTTTATGAAGATTCTGGCGAAAGACGAGAAAGATTATCGTTTGCTGGTCGCGGGCGCGGGACCGCAAGCCGATTGGCTGAAGGGGCAAGCCGAAAAGAATTTTCCGAATAAAATTAAGCTGCTTGGACATCTCGATAAAGACCTTTTGGCGGCTTATTACGCCAACGCCGATGTCTTCGTCCATCCAAACCCGCGCGAACCTTTCGGAATCGCCCCGCTCGAAGCGATGGCTTCCGGCGTTCCGGTCGTCGCGCCGAATTCCGGCGGGATTTTGTCTTACGCCGATAATGAAAACGCATGGCTCGTTGAGCCGAAAGGTGAAAACTTTGCCGCCGCGATTCGTGAAATTATTGAACATCCAGAACTGCGGGAGCATAAAATCGAAAAAGCTCTGGAAACCGCTCGAAAAAATACATGGGAGGTTTCAACCGACCGTCTGCTTGCGACCTACGATAAAATGTATGAAGATTTTCAAAGGCGTAACGAGTTTTTCACCGATAGAGACGCGGCAAAAAGTTTCGATTATTCCCGGTTTTTTGAATAAAGTCCTTGAATTCTTCAGATTAAAAATTCATTTTTTTGAATTTTATACATTTTTTTAGTCGTTTTTCATTTTCCTTCCAAAATTAAATAGTTGAAAAATCTTGAAATAAAATCTCAAAATAAATTGGAATACTAGTTGCCTTTTTAATGGTAAATCGTCAAATTGTATGTTTAGCCCAATTTTCAAGTAGAA
>DATHTS010000831.1:0-4705 GCA_035462935.1 Pyrinomonadaceae bacterium | reverse complement strand
GTCAGCGTGTCGGCTTTGACGAAAGCTATTAGAAGAAGCAGAACAATCACGAATCCTTTGATACGCAGAATATTCGCGTCGCGCTTTTTGATTAGGTTTTCCAAAAGCCACGTTCCCCAGATTCCGACTCCGGCGTTGAGCATTCCGAACAGCAGCGACGTGCGCGTCAATCCTAATTTCGGAACGAGGAAAATCGGGAAAAGAAGCGAGGCGGCGAGCGCGCCGGCGTAATCCAAAGCCAAAACGCGGGCGACGAGCTGTTTAAAGTCTAATTCGTCCTTCAAAATCCGCATCAGAAGCGGAATTTCCAAGCCGACCAGCGCTCCGATGGTGAAAACCATCGAGTAAAGTATCACGCTGAAATAGGAAACATTGGCGAAGGTCAAGAAAAGAAGCGGCGCGGAAAATCCGCCGAGAACGGCAACCGCCAGCTCGACTTCGACAAAGCGTTTGGCTAAATCCTTATCAATATAACCGGAAAGCCACGAGCCGACGCCCATTGCGGAAAGATAGATGCCGATGATTAAGGAAAACTGCGTTACTGAATCGCCGAGAACGTAAGAGGCGAGCGTTCCGGCGAGCAGTTCGTAAATCAAACCGCACGTGGCGATGACGACGACGTTCAGGAATAAAAGAGGAACTCGAGGCATTTGAAAAGGATGAGGGATAAAGGATGAAGGATGAAAGGAATAAAAAAATTCATCCCTCATCCCTCATCCTTTATCCCTGAAAAATCTCAGCCGGAAATCGCGGCGGCGATAATAAGGGCGATGCCGAGCATAATCGAGCCGATGACGATTCCCAGCGCCGTATTGTGGTCTTCTTCGATTTCATGGTGAATATCGAACATTCTGCTTAAAATAAAATAAGCGACGGAAAAGAAAACCAAGCCGATAAAAACAAAAATCAGCGTCGTTACCAAAACTTCGAGCAATTGGTCGAGTTTGACGACAAAAGCAAGCGTATTTAACATCTATTTTCCTCCACGAAAACCTGTATAAATAAACGGAACTCCGAAAGTCGAGCGCCTGCCGGAATTGGCAAACTCCCAGCCGAGCGACGACGATGTAGCGTATAAAATTAAAACTCCAAGTCCGAAAAGCAGATAAAGTTTTTTTAGCATAAATTTGTCAGTTGTTCGTTGCTCGTTGATAGTTGTTAGTTGAGGTAAATCTAAGCGGCTCGTTCTCACTCAACAAGCAACTGACAACGAACAACTATCTACGAACTGCCTCCAAACATACTTTCGCTCCAGCGTTTCGATTCGAAGGCAAATTTTCTGAATACAGCCAAGAGCGGAACGATTAATAAAACGATAAAGGCGCAACAGAAATTTACGCCGCGAGTGACGTTTTGCTCGACTTTTACGCTGACTGGCTGCTGCTGCTGCCAGTTTCCCCACGAGCTTTCGAGCCGGAGGCGGTATTGCCCGCCGGGAAGCGAGGAAAGCGTCGAATCGGTTTCGCGCCCGCCTTCCGTCCAGCTTTCGCCGTCTTCCACACCCGCGTAATACTCGATGTCAATCGGCACTGATTCCGTGACTTGCTGTGTTTGCTCGTTTATCAAATCAACGTCCAAATTTACCCACGAATTGCTGACATTCGGCGCGGCTGCCGAAATCCGCACATTGCGCCTGTCTTTCAGTTCAAACGGCTGACTGAAAACCGTCTGCGCGGCGTTTTGATTCGGCAAAGGCTCGAGTATAAAGACTTCTGTCAAAACCGTGCTTCCGAGTCCCGTAAAAGGAATCATAAAAATTGCCACGATAAGCAGCAAAACGAGCGGCAGCAAGCCCCAGGTGTAATAGAACGAGCCGGTAAAAGGCTGATTCGGCGCGACCGACCAGGGCTTCGGAAGGGGATATGAAACGTCGAAAGTTTTCTCGATTTCCGCATTTGTCTTGTAAGTTCCGAGCGACCAGTTTACCTCGTTGGCGGTAGCTTCGCGCGAAAGCATCAGCGGCGGCGCGACAAAATCGGTCGCCTGCACGGTTTCGCCCTGCTCGACGCGCCAGTAAAATTCGCCTTGCACGTATTCGACCACAGCGGGCGCGTCTTGAAAAATGCGAAAAGTCTTGCCGCCATGTTTGGCGGAAGTTTTGCCGAAGGATTGATTTATCTCGACTTCCGCCGGATTGACCGGCTCGACGTAATTCCAGTGATTATCCGAATGAACCAGCCAGCGAAAACCGATGCGCGGATGATAAAGCAGATATTCGTGCCAGAAATATTTCACGCCTTCAATCGTCACGCTCCGCACAACCGCGCCAATGACTTTCATCTTGACTTCCTGAAACGTACCTTCCGCGCCGATTGGCAAAACGAATTCGTGAGGCGACGGCGAAGGCTTGAGCGCCTTGAGCCAGCTAAGTTTTCCCTGATTTACGTCCAGCAGCGAGTTGCAAAACGGGCAGGTTACGCGCTCGGCTTTGTCGGGCGCGGTCAAACTCAAAGCGCCGCCGCAGTTCGGGCAGCCCATTGCCGCCGAGGAAACTTTTCGCGCTTCACGCTCGGCTGATTTAGCTTCTCCCAAACCGATTTCATCGAGCGAAACCTGCTGACCGACGAAAACCCAAGGCGGATTTTCACTGTAATCAATCGTTCCGAAAGCGTTGTCCTTTCCCGCTAAATCGGCGTAATTGCTTTTCTCATTCGGCACTAATTTGTAGGGAATTTCACCGTCGGCGGCAATTGATGTGGCAGCGCCTTTTTCCGTTACCATCAGAGGCGTTTGGCTCGGGATTTGTTCGACGACCTGACCGAGCTGCAAGGATTCAAAAGGCGGCAATATCGCGCCGCTCGGCAAAGGCTGGTAAAAGGTCAGATAAAATTTTCCCTGAGCTTCGGCAAGCCAGCCGACCCAGCCGTTGGAAAACGTCGCATACCATTCGTCCCAAACTCCGCCGAGTTGATGTTTTAGCTGAGCGCGTCCGGTGAGTTCAAATTTATTCCCTTTAAAATTACCCTTCAGCCCGATTTTCAAAGGCGATTGCGACTCAACGATTTCCGCCACTCTGCCCAAATCTTCCAAACCGCGATCAGTTCTGGCAACCGCCGAACGGCAGAACGGGCAAACCAAAACGATGGTCGAGCCTGCCTTAAACTCAATCGGCGCGGCGCAATTCGGACAATTTGCTTTTAAGACGCTCAATTTTTACCTCCGACCGTTTGGGATTTTGGATTTGAGATTTCGGACTGCGTATTTCCTCTTCTGATTTTTTGAACTTGAACCGATTTTGCCGCCAGCATTTTTTGCAGATTTTCCTCCCAATCCCATTCCGGGCGTTCGCGGCAGCAGTAGAGATTAAAAGTTGCGATCTCGTATTCGGGATAAGTGTGGCAGGCGAGATGCGATTCGGTCAGCATTACCAAGCCCGTAATTCCGCCTTCACCTGCGAATTTATGCCAAGCCGGTTCGCCGATAGTTTTCAGACCCAAATCGGCAATAATCTGCGCGAAAACAGATTGCAGCGCTTCAACATCGCGCAATTTTTCAACTTTGCAGCCTGCGGCTTCGATTAACCATTCTGTTCCGACAATCATTGATTATTGCTTACGATTTTCTTTCGGCAAATGTTTATTTAATTCTCAGCCGAACTTTGCCGATTTATTTTGCGTTATAATGCTTCTGAGTGAAGTATGTTGAGAAAAACTATAGCGAAAAAATCCTCATTTGTCATTTCCGCGCTGATTTTTTGCCTGATTTCAACCGGCTGTTTTTCCGCTTCGTCGCAGGATGAGAAAAATCTTAACAAAACGGAGAAAAAAGTCTCGACCGGCTACGAAAAACCGAAAGTCGTCGGTCAAATCAAAACTAACGAAATAACGGAAAGCAGCGGCATCGCTGCCTCGAAATGCCAGCCCGACGTTCTCTGGACGCACAATGATTCAGACGCCGAAGCGGCTCTTTATGCAATAAATTCCGAAGGGAAATTGCTCGGGGCTTTTAACGTAAAAGGCGCGAAAAATACGGATTGGGAAGATATCGCTGCCGTTAAAGACGGAAACGGCGAGTGTTTTCTATACATCGGCGACATCGGAAACAATCTTCGCCACCGCGGAGAATTAAAGGTTTATCGCGTTAAAGAACCGGAGGTGTCGGATAAACTTTCAAAACAAATTATCGAATCTGTTGAGGTGATCAGATTTGCTTATCCCGATTTTCGTCACGACGCGGAAACTTTGATGGTTCACCCGCAGAAAGGCGATATTTATATTTTGACCAAACGTTTGAGCGGCGCATCAGGAGTTTATAAACTCTCACGAAATTATGATTTGAAAAAGGTGAACACGCTCGAAAAAATCGCCGATCTAACCGTTCCCGCCGTTCCGAACGGTTTTTTGACCGGCGGCGATATCTCGCCTGACGGCAGGCGCGTTGTGCTTTGTGATTATTTTTCGGCTTATGAAATTGTTTTGCCTGAAAGGGCGAAAAATTTCGATGCGATTTGGAAGGAGAAGCCCACGATAATCGAACTCGGCGAGCGTGCGCAGGGCGAAGCCGTCGGCTATAGCGCGGACGGCAATTCAATTTTTGCCACGAGCGAGAAAGCGAATTCGCCTCTTATTCAGGTTAGTAGAATTAAATAAATTTTAGAGAATCTTTTCTAATCCTTTGCGCACTTTGCGCCTTTGCGGGAGAAATTGTTTCCCGCAAAGGCGTAAAGGACGCAAAGAAGTTTAAAGTCTTTTTAGATTTTGAATTA
>DATHTS010000830.1:0-15254 GCA_035462935.1 Pyrinomonadaceae bacterium | reverse complement strand
TCCTGAAAAGTTAAGCGGAACGCCCGTTTTTGTGGGAACTCGCGTGCCGATAAAAAATCTTTTCGATTATCTTGAAGGATTTCCGCCCGTTACGCGAGAACAAACCGTCGCTGTTTTGGAAATGGCGGAAAAAGCTTTGATGATTTGCTGCAAATTCTAAAGAAAAATCTCCTGAGGCAAAAACAATTTACGTTGAAATTATCGGTCGTGCAGATGATAGCCCGCAGGAAAGTTCAAAACAAACTTATTTATCTAACTATGAACTTTTGATGGCTAGAGCGCAAAACTTAAAATTTGAGTTAATGCGAAAAATCGCGGCTTTGACTTTGAAGAAACGCATCTGGTCAAGCGCAGTCGAATCGAGCGTTTGATGTTTTTGCCCGGGTTTGGCTTTTGTTTTAGCAATCAAAACCGGAGAGATCAAAACACAAATCAAAGCTGTCAGAAAAACAAGACGGGACGTTTAGAAAAAAGCCTGTTCAGAGTTGGATTGGATCATTTGCAAAATCTGTTGGTAAATTTGCATTTACAGTCAAAGTGGAGTGAATTCAATCTTTTAGCTAAACTACTGTCTTGTCCTTAGCTGTGGTTTAATAAAATTATGGCAATTTCCAATGATGAATTTCGCGCCGCGCTCTCGCATTTTGCCAGCGGCGTAACCGTTGTAACGCTTAGGGATGAAAACGGAAAGCTGCACGGCATTACGGTCAGCGCGTTTTCTTCCGTGTCGCTGAATCCGCCGCTGATTCTGGTTTGCATTGATAACGAGGCGGGCAGTCTTTACGCTTTTCACGAAAGCAAAAGATTTGTCGTCAACATTCTGCGCGAAGAGCAATCCGAGCATTCCATTCAATTCGCTTCGCCAATTTCCGATAAATTTATCAACATCCATTATCACGAAGGATTAGAAGGCATTCCCGTTCTAAAGGACGCGCTCGTCAATCTGGAATGCCGCCTCATCGAATCATTCGTCGCCGGCGACCACACGATTTTTATCGGCGAGATTGAAAGAACGCACATCAAGGAAGGCAATCCGCTGGTTTATTACCGGGGCACTTATCGAAGGATAAAGCAGGTTTAGAAAATGTTTGAGAAATCAGAAAACTCATAACGACAGCTTTTAGTGACTGTTATGAAAACATAATTACTTTAAAAATCTAAAAATTTATCTTTTCTTTTGTTTTACAAAGCCTTCAGAAATAAGTTTCAATAACTTTATATGGATTTTCACGGTTGGATGGCGGTCGTCGGCTTTTTACTGCTTTTTATGGCGTTGTCTCCGGCTTATCTGCGTAATCTTCCGGTTTCCACCTCTGCAATTTATCTCGTTTTCGGTCTCATTGTCAGCCCTGTCGGTTTCGGATTGATTCATTTAGATTTAATCGAATCGGCAAGCTGGTTTGAATATCTGACGGAAGTTGCCGTAATCACTTCTTTGTTTATCGGCGGATTAAAGCTGCGGCTGCCTTTGAAAAATCCGGCTTGGCGAGCCGCATTCGTTCTCGCGGGTCCGGTTATGCTCGGTTCGATTATCGGCGTGGCGCTTTTTGTCCATCTTGTCTTCGGTTTAAGCGTCGGAGTCTCGCTTCTTTTGGGCGCGGTGCTTGCGCCGACCGATCCGGTTCTCGCAGCTTCGGTTTCGGTCAACGATGCGGGCGACCACGACCGTATGCGTTACGGTTTGTCGGGCGAAGCGGGTTTTAACGACGGGATGGCTTTCCCGTTTGTCGTTTTCGCGCTGTTGTGGGAGCAGAACAACGGTCTCGGAGATTGGGTTGGCTGGTGGGCGGCGCATCGCTTGTTGTGGGCTGTTCCGGTCGGGCTTGCGCTCGGTTATTTTTTGGGCAAAGGCGTCGGGCGGCTGGCAATCTGGCTTCGCAGCAGGCATCAGGACAATTCCGCTCCGAACGATTTTCTCGCGCTCGCTTTAATTGCTTTGTCCTACGTCGGGGCGGAATATATCGGCGCGTGGGGATTCCTTTCCGTTTTTGCCGCCGGTTTCGGGCTTCGCCGCGCCGAAATAAAAATTGTGGATGAAAATCCGCTGCCCGAAGCTGAGGAAGCAGGAGAAGAAAATTCCGAAACCGACGATCCTTCAATACCTTATCCGCCTGCCGAAGAGTCAATCGGAAAAGCATTGGACGAAGAAGAACTGGAAAAACCAGCCGTCGCCGCCGGCGTCGTGATTGCCGAAATTATTTCTTTCGGCGCAACCGCCGACCGGCTTCTGGAAATTATGCTGGTCGTTCTCGTCGGCATTTGTCTCGCATTTCATTGGGATTGGCGGGCGCTGCCGCTCGCGCTGGCTTTTTTCTGCATCATTCGCCCGGTTGTCGCTTACCTTTTGCTGTGGAAAACCCCGACAACCAAATTCCAGCGCGGTTTGATGGCTTGGTTCGGAATACGTGGAATCGGAAGCCTTTATTATCTCAGCTACGCGCTCAATCACGGCTTGTCTAATCAAGTTACGGATGCCGTTAACTTAACTGTTTCGGTCGTAGCGTTAAGCATCGTAATTCACGGAATATCGTCGCAGCCGGTTCTCGCCAGATACGAGGAATACATTAAACGGAAGGCGAAAAAATCAGACGATTCTCTTGCCGAACAGAACATTTGAAATTTGAAGGCGAATAGTAATTTTTTAAATTTAAGAAATGTAAAGCTGTTATAATCGTTTCATTCTCCTCTTTTAGCAAACGGCGAAATATATGAAGAAAACATTTTCCGATTCCGCGCTTGAAAATATTTACTCAAGGCTCGAAACGCCGGAATCGAGAATTGGAAATCCGCAATCCGAAAAACGCAGTCCGATTCACGTCGTTTACGGCGGCGCAAATATTTTCAAAGCCGAAACGCCGCAGAAATTAGGGAAGCTCGCCCTGAAATCTTTGGAAACTTACGCGCCGAATTTTGTCGAGTTTGCCTGCGCGATGTGGCTCAAAGGCGCGGATACTTTGCCGGAATACGAAGACGTAATTGCTGTTATCGAGAATGATCTAAAAGAGAATCCCGAAAAAGTTAAACAGAGAAATTTTAATGCGTGGTTTGCATGGACGGTTTATCAAAGGACAATTGAAAAACTTAAAAGAGAGCCGGTCGAGGATTTTCGGATTGATTTTGAAGACGGCTACGGCTTTCGCGCCGATGATGATGAAGACGAACACGCCGTTTCCGCGTCCAGCGAACTAGCTAAATCTTTTCTGGACAATACAATCACGCCGTTTTGCGGATTCAGAATAAAATCTCTTCAACCCGAAACTTACAAAAGAGCGATTCGGACTCTGGATTTATTTCTCACAAATCTTCTGGAAAAAACCGGAGGAAAACTGCCTGAAAATTTTGTCGTGAATTTACCGAAAATCAAGCGCAAGGAAGAAGTTAAAACTCTGGACGAGATTTTGAGCGAGTTTGAAAGGCAAAATAATCTCGAAAACGGGGCGATCAAAATCGAGATAATGATTGAAACGCTGCAGGCAATCGTAAATCCAAAGGGCAAAAGCGCGCTGCCAAAACTAATCGAAGCAGCAAACGGTCGCTGCATTTCGGCGCATTTCGGCGCTTACGATTACACGGCAAGCCTCGGGATTGCTGGCGTTCATCAACATCTCCGGCACGAAGCCTGCAATTTTGCGCGACAGATGATGCTGATTTCTCTTTCGCCGCTGGGAATCAGGCTTTCCGATTCGGTTACAACCGAGATGCCGATTCCCGTTCACAAAGGCGAAAATCTCTCGGAAAAGCAGTTAGAGGAAAACAAACGCGCTGTTCACAACGCCTGGCGAGCGCATTTTAACAATGTCACGCATTCGCTAATTAAAGGTTTTTACCAAAGCTGGGATTTGCATCCGGCACAGCTTGCGGCGCGTTATGCGGCGGTTTATTCGTTCTTTTTGGAGGCGCGGGATGAACAGGCAAAGCGCTTAAAAGGCTTTGTCGAAAAAGCGACTCAGGCGATGATAACTGGCAATCAATTCGACGATGCAGCTTCGGCTCAAGGACTTTTGAATTTTTTTATCAGCGGGTTAAATTCCGGCGCGATAGCTGAAAAGGAAATTTTGGAAAGGACTGATTTGACTGCGGAAGAATTAAAATCGGCTTCGTTTATAAAAATTATGGAAAACAGGCGCAAAGCGGAAGCAAGCGGCGTTTAAGTTATATTTCCGCTCGACAGGATTTTTTCCAGAATTTCATCTTTTTGCTGTCGAGTATTGGTTAGACGCGGATCGGAATTTCGATTAAAAAGTTTGGACGGCTGTTGAAACGGGTCAACCTGAAGCGGCAAGCCTTCGGCGGCGAGATTGGCGGAAATGATTTTTGAGATCAATTCCTGCTCAAAGCGCGTAATATCCAGAAACTTTACGCCGATGCCGTTGCCTTCAAACTTGTAAAGCGCCTTGCAACTGAGCGGAAGCCAGTTTTTGTTGGGAAGCTGAATCAAAAGACGGAATTCGTCGCCCGCAAAGATATTTTCGTCCCATTCGAGCAGGCATCCGCCGATGCTGATTTGCTGGAGCAGAATCTCCTGCCGCTCGCCGTATTTCGTATAGCGTATGGCGGGAATATCGAGCGAAAATCTGATGTGTTTTCTTTGTTCGATCCCCATTAAATTCGGAAAGTTTACACCTGAAGTCGTAAAATCGCTTGCCGCCCTTCATTTTACAGAGTTTTTCCGCGCAAAAGCAACACTTATTTAAGGAGCGGTTTGTAAAGACGAAAAAGGTAGAACCTAAAGCCGGAAACCATCAACTATCAACTTTCAACTATCAATTATTTTGCACGGTATTATTCGTTTATTTACTGCAAATCAGTGGATACTTGATAGTTATGCCTTTATTCTCCGCTTATTTCTGATTTTTCAAACAGATTCTAGTCCATCTGTAAAACAACCTGCTCATCATCTTCCTCGAAGGGCTGAGTTTTCAGCCACGAGGTCCAGCCGAGCATCGGGCGGCGTTTTGCGCGTGTTGTCAGAATACAAGCCGGAACTTGTTTGGCTTCGAGGATAAGCTGCGTGTCGAAATCTAATTCCAGACCGATCATAAAACGCACAATGGATTTCAGAGGCTTGTGCGCCGTGCCGTTTGGCAGAAAAGACTGAAACTGATCGAACGAAAGCGCGCCGAGACGCAGGCGAAACTTTGATTGCTGATCCCAAATCTGCGTGCCGATGATGGTGTTTAATCCGAGCGTATTGTTTTGCGTCCCGATGCGCGAAAAATCGGCTTCTTCCAGATCAATCCATTGCCCGAAAAACTGCTGCGTTTTTGCTTTGATGCTGAAATAATCGCTTAAAATCTGCTCCAGAGAATTGGCGGAATGCGGTTTGTTGGCGATCAAACCGGCGTATGGAAGAAGCGATTCGTCTTCCAAAGCCATCCTGCCGCGCAAGCCTTTTGTTCCAAGCCCGACGATATCGAAGAGATATTCGGTAAAATGGTCGTTTCCGCGCTCGTATTGAACGGGAAAACGGTATTTTTCCCACGCGCGGTAAAAGAGCGATGCGCTGCGGTGCGTGTAAATGTCAAGAAAAGCCCACATCGCCGTGTCGCGGTAGCGGGCGCGGTCAATCAGAAGCTCGGTGTAATGAACGGGCAGAACGCCAATCGGACCGGTCATTCCCATAAAGTTGATGACCAATTCGTGTTTTGTAATTCCGGTTCTATCGTCAACGCTGTCAGTTAAGTCATAAAGCTCGCTGGCGGGAAAATTAAGCGACATCCGCGAGCGAAAACGCACCACTTCTTCATCCGGTAAAGCCGCGCCTCCAACGGGTTTCCGTTCGGGAAAGATTTTTTCGAGCAGCCGGACGGCTTGAAAAAATTCAAACCGGTAAGGTTCATCGGCAAACACCTGATTAAGCGGCTTGTTGTTCGACATAAATAAACTGTGAATTAATACTCTGGAAAATAAATTTATTAAAGTTTTGAGTCCCGCCTTCAGGCGGCTAATCGCTAAACAAAATGCCTGCTAAAGCAGGGACTCAAAACGCTTGAAAATTATTAATTATTCGGCTGCTGTTGCTGCTGTTCTTTAAGTTTTTGCAGAGCCGAGCGGCATTGTTTCGCGTAATCTTCTCTGTCCGTAGCGCTAGCATTGGCAGCGCCTTCTTTCAATTTTGCGTAAATTCCTTGCTTGTAATATTCGACGATTCCACGCACGACTATCGAGTCTTTCCCGATTTCTTCGGAATTCTGCTCGATATAAGCGATAAATTCATCGCATTCGGCGATTCCGGTTTTTTCTTCCGCGTTAAGCGCCGTGTTGCCTGAATTGGCGCCGTTTGAATCAGTTTGACGCTGCTCGGAATTTGCCTGAGTCGTATTCTGACGCCTTTCAGCGTTTGAATTGCTACGCGGCTCGTCGGTTTTTACCCAATCAGCTAGGTTGCAGTTACAGGCAATGACAAACGCGAGAATCGCTAAAATGGGAGTGATTATATTATTTTTTCGTCTCATATTTTCCTTTATTTGAAGTAAGAATTACACAGTTGAAAAAATAAAAACTCGGAATAAGTGAAAAGTGAAAGGTGATAACTGAAAAATTAGACAGAGAAATATCCTCTCACTTTTTACTTTTCACTTTTCACTTATTCCGAATTTTTCCGTTTGCATTACTTCTATGAAACCGGAAACATTTTTTCAAAATTTCTACAACAAAACCTGCTCGCCCGCTCGCGGCTCAAAGCGCCTGACAATCTCCTCGCGCTGCTCGGTTCTTACAACCATTTGGTTAAACGAATTGAGCGAAGCCGAAAGAGCGAGAAATCTTTCCAAAACCGAGGCAAACAAAAACATTCCGCTTCCGACAAATAATTCTTCGTCAAACGTCAGAGTCGTTTCCAATCCGCGGACGAAACCCGTGCCGACGCGCTCGCCGACGCGCCGCACTACTTTTCGGCTTTCGATACCCGTGATTCCCAAAATCTGCTGGCGCGTAACGACCGAATCGTCAAAATTATAAAGCTGCAGAATTTCCTGCAAGGCTTCGGGCGTTCCCTTTTCGTTTTCGACGAGCGAAAGGTAATTTAAATTCAGATGCGAAATCAAACGCCACTGAACCGCCCGCCGCTGCGGGGTGCGAATCGTTTCGGTCGGTTTTGTCAGACAGCGCACGCGGGAGAGAAGCGCCGTGCCTTCAATTTCGAAATCATCGGTTTTTCCGCCGAAAGGAAGTTTGGCGGGCAAATCCCGGTTTGTGCAGGTCGTTTTTACGTTTATAACTTCTGCCGAAGGGACGCGCGGATTGAAATTCATATCAACCATTGTCAGGTAAACTTCCGACCCTTCATCATCCGGTCGCTGCGAGCCGCGCCGCGATGCATACCAGAAGGCTTTTTCCATCTGCTCGCCGTAGGCGTGTTTCAAAGAATAAAACGGCGAAAATTCCCGCGATGTGTTAGTCCGCGGGTCAGTGGTTACCACCTCATCAATCGAATAAACTTCAGTTGTCGTCTGGTGATGAACGTCAGGGATTATGTGATATTCGTATTTTTGCTGCGAGAGATAAATCGGGTCAGCCAAACGCGAAAAAAGATTTATAATCGGCGAGCAGCCCAGACGAAACGTGTCCGCCGAAATCGGCGCAATCGGCGGCGTAACATCCTTTAAATGAATCAGAATATCGAAATGACTGCCGAATTTTTTCGCAATCGCGCGGTCAATGCCGTGAACGTCGAAAAACAAAAATTTCAAAGGAAACGCGAAATATTCGCTCAGAAGACGATAACCGGCAAAAGAGCGTTTCGTGTAGGGCAGCATCGCTTCCGAGTCGGCAAAACCAACCGGCTTGATGACATCTGCGGGCAGAAAAATCGGGTCGGGCTGTTTTAGCTGAATATTAGTGATGGTGGTAAAAGTTTTTCCTGACAAAGGCACCTCTTTGGCGCGAATCTCGACGCCGACGGCGTGATTGAAAATTATCTCGTAGAGCGGATAAATAAGCTGCGGATCGCCATTGATGTGAAACCGCAAAGATTCAAGCATCTCGCCCGTCTCGCCGATTCTCATTTCCGCCAGCGGCGCGTCGCCGTAGCAGCGCAGGCTCAGACGAATATAACTATCCGCGTATTTCCCACGCGCATCCTTCGGCGCGGGCGACTCGAGCGCGGCGTCATGCAATTCAATCGGTAAAAGCTGAACGTCGTAAGTCGTCCGAAAACGGCAAACCGTCCCGTCAACCGGGCGCGAATTGAGCCGCGAGCCGCGCTCGAGAATCTGCACCGCCGTTAATTTATCGTTCGGCGAGCCGTAGGAAAACTGCGCGATTGCCATCGAAGGAATCGGCGCGAGATAGTGCGGATAAAGAACGTTGAGAAAAGATTCGGTAACTTCGGGAAACTCATCGTCGAGTTTGAGACTGATGCGCCCGGCAAGAAAAGCAAACGCCTCGATCATCCGCTCAACGTGCGGATCTTCGACCTTCTCTTCATCGAGTTGGAGCCGCGTTGCAATTTTCGGATACTTCCGCGCAAACTCCGCCCCCATCCGGCGCAGGAAGATTAATTCCCGTTCATAATAACCTAAAAGTTCGTCGCGCATTTGTTTGATTAATCTAAATGATTATTTATAACAATTAAATTGACTGGTTCCATAACAATAAATTGCCACTAGCTGAAGCTAGTGGTTTAATTTATGAAATCACAAAAGGCTTTAGCCGAATTTAATCAAAAAAATAATTAATTCCAAACAGCTTTAGCTAAAGCTGAAAGGAAGAATTTAAAAATAATGTTCGGCTAAAGCCATTTCTTGAATACACTTCCAACCACTAGCTGAAGCTAGTGGCAACTGATTGGAAAATTCCACCTATATTAGCCTTCCGTTTCCTTATTTCAATCTCAAAGCTCCCGATTTTACGTTCGCGTCAAGATGCTTTACGACATCTGCCAGCGTAACCGTTCCGTAATAGAATTTGCCAGCCGCCAGAGCTTCAGCTTTTACGGCTTTATAAATGGCGAAATAGCTTCGCTTGCCGTCAACAAAATTCATTGTTTCGCTTCTCATCAGCGAATGCATTCCGCTCGGCACATTTGTTCGCTTGGAAAAATATTCATCCATCGAAGCGATGTTGGACGGAATTTTTTTCGACGCATCCGTTTCGGCTTGAGTCAATTTCAAAGCCGCGGGCTTACCGTATTTATTTTGATAAACCGCGCTTAGTTCATTCAAAAGCTGTTTTTCGCGGTTGTCAACCAATTGAACAAATGTATCAATCGTTTGATTCGCCCATTTCTCATTTCCGGCGATAACCCGCATCGAATTAAGCGCGCGGCGCTCCCTGTTCGAGCCTTGTTCTATCAAAAGATGCGCGTCCGCCCAATTGTCCGAAGCGTTCAAAATCTGCATTGCGACGTGCGCGTCATTGGCGATGCGCCTGCCGCCTTGCGAATAAGTTTCCGTCGCTAAAGTCGGAATATCGTCGGCTTCGGCGTAAGCCAGATAAAGAGCCATCGCGCCGACTATAAAATTATTTCTCTGAAGCTGCGTCTGGTCAATATTCGGCAAATCGTCGTCGGAAGAATGAATGTAATAATCATCCCAATTTACCAGCGCAGCCGACGGAACGCCAATGATTCCTTCAACAAAAACCAAATTGTCGGACGAGCCGAAATAAGGAACGAAACGGGCGTTATAAGCCTCGCGCGTTCCCCGCGTTGCGATAATCGGCTGTGAAAACGGGCGCGGATAACCGCCGCCGCGTCCGGCTTGAATAAACGAATTATTCGTCAAAATCACAAAATTCCCGACGCTTTCAAAAAGCGCATCCAGATAAGACGTTCTCGAATGCGGATTAAAAATCAGATGCTGAACGCGGCTGCCCATTGATTGTTTCGCGCCGGTCATATCCTGATGAAGATTGGCGAGCATCCGCTTTTCCGAGCCGGGATTTGTCCGAAAATATTGATATTCGGAATAAATTTCATCCGTCCACCAAAATCTAATATCCCGGAGCGGCGGCGGAATTTTGCCTTCTTTAATCAGTTTATTGAAAACCCTGCCGAGTTCGAGAATATTTCCCGAACCGCTGCCGTCGTCGTTTGCCGAGCCTTGCTCCTCCTGAAGATGAGCAGTGATGACAATTTGCTGATCTTTGTATTTTGTGCCGCGAATCCAGCCTTCAACCATTCCCGTTCCGGTGCGCGCGTTTTCCGCGCCGATGTCGGTGTCAACTTTGGCTTTGATAACAACTCTGCCGCCTTTTGTCCGGTTGCCGGTCGCAAAATGATCCTGCTCGTTTTTATCTTCCAGAACTCGACGCAAAGTTTCGCCTTTGCGCGGTGAAAGACTAAAGGCAAACGTTCCTTTTTGTCCCTGCGGCGGGTTTGGGATGCGCGTCCACGGCAGCTGGTCGGGAAAATCAAGCATACTTTTCGACTCGGACGTGGTATAAACTATCGCGCCGAGCGCGCCGCGTTTATAAACGGCATTGTTGACAACCGTTCCCGGATTCGCATTCGCTAAAACGATCTTCCCTTTAACATCGAGATTCTTTAATGCAGCCTCACTCGCATCTCCAATCCAAATCAGTTCCGCCGTCACATCGGCATCGCGGCTGTTGTCGGCAAGATAAAGCGCGTGGTCGCCGATGTCAGCCAATTTGAGTTCAACAGGCTCGACCATCCAAAGCTCGGCGGTTTTAGCTGTGTAATTTGCCAATTCCCCGCGATTATTTAAATAAGGCTGTTTGATTATCGAAACATCCTGCAAACCGTTTTCCTTAGCGGCTTCGGCGACGTAATCCATCGCCTTGAAATATCCTTCCATTCCCGAATCCCTGTGCCACTGGGTCAAAACGCGGATATGCTCAAAAGCGCGGTCGCCGGAGATTTCATTTCGCAGCATCCGAATCTGTTCATCAGTCAAAAAAGGAGTCGTTTGATTAAAAACAGGCGATACTAAAGAAAGCAGAAGAAAGATAATCAGGAATTTATTCCCTTTTCCAATTTTCATTTTTACCTCGATTAAAATAGGGTAACGGAATTTTAGCACAACCTTAAAGATTTATTTAATTGCACGACACAGTTGTAGTGGCGACGGCTTGTCCTCGCCCGAAGCGTCGAAAGACGCTATAAATCATCCGTTAAATAATGTTACATGAATCCAACTTTTTCCGCTTCGCTCATTGGGCGAGGAGAAGCCGTCGCTCCTACAAATATTCGAACGAGAATTGCAGTTTTTATTCTCTAAATTGTTATTGTAATTTATCTATGATTGCATTAGCGAAATCCGCCGTTTTTGCCGTTCCGCCCAAATCCCTCGTTAAAACTTTTCCTTCGGCGAAGACTTCGAACATCGCTTTTTCGATTCTTTCCGCCGCCTCCCATTCGCCAATGTGTTTGAGCATCAAAAGCGCCGACATCAAAAGCGCCGTCGGATTTGCCACGCCTTGTCCGGCAATGTCGGGCGCAGAGCCGTGAACGGCTTCAAAAACCGCGCCCTGTTCGCCGATATTCGCGCCCGGCGCGAGACCGAGTCCGCCGATGAGACCGGCGCACAAATCGGAAACAATATCGCCGTAAAGATTTTCCAAAACCAGCACGTCAAATTGCTCGGGGCGCATCACAAGCTGCATACAGGCATTGTCAATAATTTTATCGTCAGCCGGGATTTCGGGGTATTCTTTTGACACATTATAAAAGCATTCGAGAAAAAGCCCGTCGGAAAGCTTCATAATATTCGCTTTGTGCATCGCCGTGATTTTTTTGCGTTTGTTCGTCTTGGCATATTCAAAAGCGTAGCGGGCAATTCGCGTCGAAGCCTTTTCGGTGATGATTTTTATACTTTCCACAACACCCGGAACGACAACGTGTTCCAAACCCGCATACAAACTTTCCGTGTTTTCACGGACAATCACCAAATCGAGTTCCGGGTAGCGGCACGGAACATTCGGCAGAGCCTTGATCGGGCGCACATTCGCGTATAAATCCAGAGCCTTTCGCAAACCGACATTAACGGATGTAAAACCTTTGCCGACCGGAGTAGTCAAAGGACCTTTGAGCGCTACTTTGTTCTTCTTAATTGATTCGATTGCCGCTTCCGGCAAGGTCGTGCCGAGCTTTTCCTGCGCGTGCGCTCCTAAAATCTGTGTTTCCCATTCAATATCAACGCCCGAAGCCTCGATAATCCTAACCGTTGCCGCAACAATTTCCGGTCCGATGCCGTCGCCCGGAATAAGTGTAATCGTATGTTTTGCCATTTGTTTTTACTTTATTATTAAATTTTACCGCTTATTAAAAGTATATTAGCACGCCGTTTATCTACTTCATAACAACCGGTGAATATAAGGAAATACTGCGTTTTTCGCTTGATTCATTTTGTTAAAACCCGGAATTTTACCGGCTCAAAATGAAAAATATTCTGCGTTGAAATAAAAACAGGTAAAAAAACGGTAAAAATCTTCCTTCTCTAATCTAAATCTTCTATTAAATGCGAAAAGTTGTTTTTCTTGGCATTCAAATTGCAATAGGGGAAAAGCGCGCAGTATTTATAAATATTGTGTTTTAATTTATGACAGTAGTTTTTAGGAAGTAGTTATGCCAAAGAAAGTTCTCATCGTAGAAGATTATGAAGATACCCGCAGTTTTATGAAGTGTCTGCTGGAGACTTACGGTTATCAAGTGGTTGAAGCAGCCGACGGGATTGAAGCTGTGGATAGATTCAAACAGCAGCACCCAGACCTTATTCTGATGGATATTTCGCTTCCCGTAGTTGACGGTTTGACCGCCGCCAAAGACATCAGGGAGTTTGATAGAGAAGCTGTAGTGCCGATTATCGCCGTTACCGCATTCGGCAACGCTTATTATTCAAAAGCAATCGAAGCAGGCTGTAACGATTTGATAGACAAACCGTTGGATTTTGATTCATTTGAAACTATCATAAATAATTATCTTTAACTTAAATTTTAGGATTTTTCTATAATTTGCTCTGTTCGGACAGAAAGGTTTATTTTTAAATAACTCTTATCCGAAACTCACGTTAAATTAATATTCCGTCTCGTTAATTTTTATCTTTTATCTTTTTCTCGATTTCCTTTATCAAACGCGCGGCGTGATTGCGGGTAATCAGCGGGACGCGCTCGTCTTCGCTCAACTCGCGCAGGAAAGGAATCATCTGCTTCGGGTCGGAAATCTCGCTGCGTTTGAGGTATGAATCAATTGCGTTCATAATGCGCGGCGTTTCAAGCGGCTGATTTTCACGCGCTACCGTTATATCGAACATCCAGACGTATTGATTGCCAATCTTGCGGTATTCGTCCGCCAGCGCCTTGGCGTCTTTATTTTCCGTCCAGTTAAATTTAACGGTTCTTTCCCCCGCCTCCTTCTTCATTTTTAACTGCATCGTGCCGAGATGCGCGTAATCTCTTTCCTTCGATTGATATTCTTCGGTCGAATCGAGAAAATTCAGCGCGTTCCAATGCGTTTTCAAGATTTCCAAAGTTTCCGGCGAAAGCTGAATCGGGTCGGAAAAATCCTCGCCAAAATCCTTTTTGCGAAACGTGATTTTCCCTTTCCCGTTTTCGTCGTGTTCTAAACGAATATGAGAAACCACGAAATTGGGCTGGGTAAATTCGTAAAAGTAAACGGGCAGGTTTTCTTTTGCCGCAGACGGGCGCGAAACAGTTTCCGGTTTTCTGTTTGCTTTTTTCGGCTCCGGTTTTTCGTCCGAATCTTCCTGATTCTCCGTCCGTAAATTTTTCTTACTGGGAACTTTAACCGGCTCATCATTTACTTCGGCTTTGGGAATTTCAACCGGCGGCGATTCAACATTTTCTATTGTTTTCGGAGCGGGTTTTTGACTTGTTTTTCGTCTTTTCGTCTGCGCCGAAACGGAAAAAGCCAAAACAAAAATTAAAAATAGAAATGCGAATTTTAAAGATTTATTTACAAACATTTTCAGCGGTTGATTAATTCTCCGATTTGGTTTTTATCTCGCCGAGCCAAGCGCGAAAATTTTTCAGCGCGGCAGTTTGCCCCTCGGTTTTGCTCATTTCGAGAAATCCGGTCAAACTTTCCGCAGCTAATTGCGGCAAAGCGCGGCTTCGGGGAATTTGATGATAGTTTTTCCCACGGAGTTCGTAAAAGGCAAGCGTTTTGCCGTCATAAATCCAGACCTCCGGCACTTCGAGAGCGGCGTAAATCGGAAATTTGTCGAGCGATTCGGTCGTCACGTCAACTTCCACCGCCACATCCGGCATCGGAAAATTCTTCGCCGGAATCTTCTTCCCAATAATTTTCTCTGCGCTTTGAATATAAAAACATTCGTCCGGCTCAACGCCTTTATCCAGCGCCTCGCTTCTGAATGTGGCAGAGCCGCGCCCTTCCAGTTTTATGTCGAAATGTTCACAGTAAGCTAAAACAAAATTGTGAAAACTAAAACTATATTCTTCGTGTTCAGGTGTCGGTGGCATAATCTCCAATTTTCCTCCGTCGTAAGCGAGCCGCCAGCCCGGTCTTTCGGCAAAGTCCTCCAGAAAACGCTCATATTCCGCCCACGAAATATCGTTCAGCAAAACGGTTCTGCCGCTCCCGTCGGTCAGGAAATCAATCGCCGTAAATTTATCTAAAACAAAATTTTCCGAAATAGTCGCATTCATTTTAATTCTGGAGTTCAGAGTCCAAACTTTAGTTTTCTTATTTATTAAATATATTGACAAATAAAGTTGGAGCGGGAGAAAACTCTAAATTCTAAACTATAAACTATAAACTCTTTTGCAGATATTTATATCCGAAATAGTTTAGAGTTTAGAGTGCAGAGCTTAGAATTATTTCCTCCCACTCATACAAACTAAATTTGTCAATACAATTACACGTTAAAGCGCGAACTCTAAACGCTGGTTAGTCAAACTTAACCGACACCACTTTTGAAACACCCGGTTCCTGCATTGTAACACCATATAACGCGCGCGCCGCTTCCATCGTGCGCTTGTTGTGCGTGATGACGAGAAACTGCGTTTTCTCGCTCATCTCCGCGATTTTATTGACAAATCGCCCGACATTCGCATCGTCGAGCGGCGCGTCCACTTCGTCCAGCAGACAAAACGGCGCGGGACGATATTTGAAAATCGCCAGAACCAGCGCAATCGCCGTCATCGCTTTTTCGCCGCCGGAAAGAAGCAGAATGTTTTGCAGGCGTTTTCCGGGCGGCTGCGCCACGATTTCAATTCCGGCTTCCAGAACGTCTTCGGCTTCCTGCAAAATCATCTCGCCGCGTCCGCCGCCGAAAAGCTCTTGGAAAAACTCCGTAAAATTGCGGTTTATC
>DATHTS010000829.1:0-3141 GCA_035462935.1 Pyrinomonadaceae bacterium | reverse complement strand
TTATCGCCGATTCGCTGATTCGACTAGGTTTTCTTACTGTTTTACCGGGCGCGAAAATTGTCGGCAAAATAGGGACGGTGTCAAAAGAAAGGCATCGAAGATTGCTGAAAAATTTAAGTGATTACCTGATTAGAAACGAATAAAATGAGACGAGCAAAAATTTTAGCTACTTTAGGACCGGCTTCCAACACGCAGAAAGTTATCGAATCGCTCTTGAAAGCGGGAATGAACGCCGTGCGGATAAATATGTCGCACGGAACGCGCGAGGAACACGCGGAAACCATTAAAATAGCAAGAAAGACGGCGAAAAAGCTGGATGCGCCGCTGGCGGTTTTGGTTGACCTTTCGGGTCCGAAAATCCGCACCGGATTGCTGCAAAACGCAGCGCCCGTTACGCTGGAAACCGGCGCGGAATTCGTTATGACTTCGCGCGACATTAAAGGAAACGCTCAGGCAGTTTCGACCAATTACAAGGAACTGCCGAAAATCGTCAAGCCGAAAGCCCGGATTTTACTCGACGACGGCGCAATCGAGCTTTCGGTCAAAAAGGTTACAAAAGATGATGTCATTACAAAAGTGGTCAACGGCGGGGTTTTATCCGAACGCAAAGGAATAAATCTGCCGAATACGCACCTGCCGATTCCGGCTTTGACCGAAAAAGACCGCGAGGATTTGGAATGGGCGATGAAGCAGAATATTGACTACATCGCGCTCTCGTTTGTGCGGCGCGGCGAAGACTGCAAACAGGTTAAGGATTTAATCAAAAAGCTCAACAAACGAAAATGGGGCAGACCGCTTCTCGTCGCAAAAATCGAGAAGGCGGAAGCGATTGAAAATCTGGCGGATATTCTGGAAAACACCGACGGCGTGATGGTCGCCCGCGGCGATCTCGGCGTGGAAACCAGCCCGGAACTCGTTCCCGTTTATCAAAAACTGATTATCGAACGCGCCGTTTTAAGCGACCGTTTTGTCATTACCGCAACCCAGATGCTGCAATCAATGACCGACAGCCCGCGCCCGACCCGCGCCGAAGCCTCGGACGTGGCAAACGCCGTCTGGGACGGAACGGACGCCGTAATGCTCTCGGCGGAAACCGCTACCGGAAGTTTTCCGGTGGAAACAGTCGCTACAATGGCGCGTATCGTTGAAACCGCCGAAACAGTCAAAACCACGAAATTAAAACGCCCGTTAAAGTTTTCCGAAGAACCCACAGGCAGAACAAGCCAAGCCCTCTGCAAAGCCGCCGCCATCTGCGCGCGTGAGATTTTAACGGACAAAGTCGCGGTTTTCACCGAGTCGGGTTTGATGGCGCGGCGGCTTTCCTCTGTGCGTTCCGGGCTTTTAACGTTTGCCCTGACCGAAACGGACGAAGTCCGCAATCAACTCGCGCTAATCTGGGGCGTCGAGCCTTTATGCCACGACACTACCAAAACAACCGAGCAAATGCTCAAAGAAGGCGAAAGAACGCTTTTGAAAGCTAAGTTTGTCAGAAAGGGCGAAACAATCGTCATGATGGCGGGTCGGCTTTCCGGCTTGGGACTTTCGAGTTCGGTTGTGGTCTGGACGGTTGGCGAAGATGTGCCGCGGAGATAGCCGGTGAAATTCGGTCGAACGGACAAATCAGCGTTTTCGGCTGAGTTAGTAATTACACTATTTACCTATTTCATTATTGTGTATGTCGCCTTTTCTTTCGCGCCGTCCTGATCCATCACCGTAATTTTCCATTTGTCGGTTTGGTCGTCAACGTATGCGAAGGTAAATTTATCTACGATCTCGGACGCGGGTTTATCGGGATCGTTTTTGTCTTTGCCGATTGCGCCTAATTCATTTAAACCGTCGTTAAAATCTTTCTCCGAAACGGGATGGTCGAGTTCGGTCGCGCCGCCGCCGGAAATCATCTGCGGCGGCGTATCTTTAAAGAGAAGCATTTCAAAAAAATGAATATGACCGCTGACTAAAAATTTAACGGTGGAATTTTTGATCGCGTTTTGCAGATCGCCGGAAGGCTGCATATTGCCGTAATGACTTATCCCGTAGATCGGAACGTGCGTAACCAGCCAAACCGGAGCCGAGCCTTTCAGATTTTCGACCGCGTTTTGGTTGTATTCGTTCAGATCGCCTTCGTTGGAGGAATCCAGAACCAGCAGATTCAAATTGTCGAGCGTTACGTTAAACGGCGCGGAAGTCGCCGTGCATTGCGAAAACGTAGTGCCGGTTAGCGCGCGCGGGTCTAAAAACAGAAACCAGCCGCGAAATTCGCGCTGGCACGATTCGTGATTGCCGCGCGTGAAAACCCACGGGACGCTTTCCAGCAAAACTTCAGCCGGTTTGAAAAAATCTACTTCCCAAGTCGCCCATTTGTCGCCGACCGGACTGCCGCCGCATTTTTCGGGAACGCTGCATTCCGATTCGCGGTAGATGTAATCGCCGACGTGAACCACCAGATCGGGTTTGAGCGCGGCGGCATCTTTTGCGGTTTCGACAAAATTCCAATCGTCGCCGTAATCGGGATTGTCGTTGCAATTTTGAACGTCGTTGCCTTTAACCCGGCAACCCGTATCTCCGATAACCACGATTCGTTTCGGCGACTTGTTCGGCAGAGTTAGGTTTTTTCCCGCCAGCGTCGCCGATTGCAGATTGCTTGCCGCAAGTGTCGCCTCGCAAACCATGATGTTGAAATTGTCCGGCATAGTCTGCGCTCGCGCCTGCATCGCAACGGACGATTTTGTTCCGCCTTTGTCGGTTGTCTCGATGCTTGGACAACTCAGTCCGCTCTGTCCAAAAATCGCCCGCGCGATAACCGCTCCGTCTTCGCCAAGCTGAACCCATTGATAATCTGGCTGAGTTCCCTGAAATTCGAGCTGAGCGGTTTGATTTACCGTATTGCCGTTTGTCGCCGGCAGAGTTTCCTTCTGCGGCGTTGAACAGGCGGCGATCAAGCAAACCCCCGCGATTAGCAAAAGCGTCCGTTTCATAAAAATATCTCCGTCAAAAGCCGCGCCGTATGACGCGCCGAATTTAGATATAGGAACGATAGAAATAATGCCGTCAACCGCAGATTTTCTCTGCGGTCTCAAAACTCTCGAAGCTGTTTTATATTGTTCCGGTGGATTCCTAATCTATCACGTTTCTCTCATATCA
>DATHTS010000828.1:0-1885 GCA_035462935.1 Pyrinomonadaceae bacterium | reverse complement strand
TCGCACGAGCTTCGCACGCCGCTCAACGCCATTCTCGGCTGGTCGAAGATACTAAGGACAAAAAAACTCGATGACGCGGCATTTGCGCAGGCGACCGAAGCCATCGAGCGCGGCGCGAGATCACAAAGTAAGATTATCGAGGACATCCTGGATTTATCCCGCATAATTTCCGGTAAACTGCGGCTTGAGGTTCAAAAGGTTGATTTGTTAAAGGTAATCGAGATGGCTGTTGACATTGTGTCTTTGGCGGCGCAGGCAAAAAATATTCGTCTGGAAATTATTCTGGATTCAAACGGAGTGGTTTCAGGGGATTCTCACCGATTACAGCAAGTAGTATGGAATTTATTGACAAACGCCATCAAATTCACCCCGAAAGGCGGGCGCGTGCAGGTGCGCCTCGAGCGCGTCAATTCAAGCGTGGAAATCAGCGTCAGCGATACCGGAAAAGGCATCAGCCCGGAATTTCTGCCATACGTCTTTGACCGTTTTCAGCAGGCGGACAATACCTCGACCGGACGGCAAGGAGGTTTAGGACTAGGATTGTCAATAACGCGCCATATCGTCGAACTGCACGGCGGAACGATTCGCGCCGAAAGTTCGGGCGAAAATATGGGAGCGACGTTCACGGTAAGCCTGCCGGTAATGATCGTTCATCGCAAAGACGACTCCGCTTCGTCAATATCGGAGAATCAATCTTCCGCTGAAGAAGAAAATTCGCCGCTTTCAACACAGCTTAACGGTCTTCGCACTTTGGTAGTAGATGATGAAGCCGATTCACGCGATTTGCTGACCGCTATTTTGACTCTGCACGGCGCTCAGGTAACCGCCGCTTCAAATGTCGCCGAAGCTGTTGAGAAATTTCAAACGGTAAAACCCGACCTGATTATCAGCGACATCGGAATGCCGGGCGAGGACGGCTTTTCCCTGATCAAAAAATTAAAGGCTTTCAATAAAGACCAAAAACAAAAAATTCCCGCCATTGCCTTGACCGCTTATGCCAGCCAATCCGACCGCCTGAAAATCTTGAGCGCCGGGTATCAAATGCACCTCGCAAAACCAATCGAACCGGAAGAACTGCTCATCGTCATTGCCAATTTAGCCAACTGGAACGGAAAGTAGTTCCCGACTCTTATTCTGATACATGAAATAATTATGAACTAATCGCGCGGCAAAGGCTGTTTTTCCTTCAAATGCCGCGTTGTTTCTTCCGTAACGGAAGTAAAAATATGGTTCGGTTCCGGCAACTGCAGTTCGTTGGTTTCCGCTTCCGTCAAATCTAGTTCGCGCTGGTTTTGCGCGTCGGTTGATTTGTCGGGAAGCCTCTTTTTCGGAACTGTGAAAAGCAGCGCGTTTAAGATCATTCCCAATCCGATAAAAAACATAACTATTCCCGCGCCGACAAAGAAGAAAACGCCGCTATCAGCCATTAAAAGGCTGGCAACTGTAAATCCTATCATCCCGCCAATGCCAATCGAAGACACAATCGTTCCCTTGCGAATCTGGCGCACACGCTTTTCTTCCGGCGATTCAAGGAATTTCTCCATTTCCGGCAAAACGTCCTCAGCAATCTTTTTCAATTCGGAAGCCGATTCCGTTTCCCGAATCTTCGCCGCCACCGCCCGCCCGATTTCATCACGCGCCGAGACAGCCGAAGCCGTAATATTATCCGGTCTTTCCAAAGCAAACCTTACCGAACGCAAATCCGTGCCGCACGCACGACAAAATTGATTTCGCTGTAATTCCTGCAAACCGCAGCCCGGACAAAACATATTTTCGGTGAACCTCCTCGCGCTTAAGTTTAATTTGAATCAGTCAGAAAAATTATACGCCAAAAAAATTTGTTTTGTTCACCCGTGAAATGCGTATTGTTCTGGAATTGCGGGCA
>DATHTS010000827.1:0-1685 GCA_035462935.1 Pyrinomonadaceae bacterium | reverse complement strand
CTTCGGCTCGATGTAATCCGCCACGCCGGAATTTTCCGCCGCGAGTTTGTCTAAAAGAAGCGTATTGACATCGTAACCGACTCCAAACGGAAATATTCGCACTCCGTCAACCTGTATTTCTTTCGCATTTTTTATAATTTTATCGGGATTCGCTTCACCCACAGTCGGCAAGCCGTCGGTCATAAAAACAAGCATTTTCGGTCGGTCAGTTGAATCGAATTGTCTCAAAGCCGCGCGTAAAGCGTCATTGATATTCGTTCCGCCGTTTGGCGCGAGCTTTTTCACAAATTCTTCTCCGCGTTTTTTGCCGCCGGAATTTGCCTGAATCAAACCGTTTTCCATCAAATGCTCTTCGCCCGCGAAATTTATGACGTTAAATCTGTCCCCTTCACGAAGCCCGCGAATCCCGAAAAGCAAAGCCGAACGCGCTTTTTCCATCTTTCCTTCGTCCGCCATTGAGCCTGAGGTATCCAGCACGAAAACGATGTCTTTGCTGACAATCTGCCTTTCGGCGACCTCATCTTTCGGCGAGAGCATCAGCAAAAAATAACCGTCTTTGCCCGGCTCGCGGTAAGTCAAAAGCGTCATTCCGAAATCATTGTTCGATAAGCCGTAAAAAAGCTGAAAATCGTTGTCGTTATTGGAAGTTTCAAACGAAACCGTCGCTGTCGTTTCTCCCTTAAGATTTACGTCAATTTGATGCGAAGGCGAATAAATATTTCTTAAAGCCTCTTTCCCGACAATTTGAATTTTCCCCGAAACCGTGCCGAATTTCTGCGGCGGCATCGGTCTTCGCTGATTTTCCTGCAAAGGCTGCGGCTGTCGCGCCCAGAGATTTCTACCCGTTCCAAGCGGGTAGCGATACGCCACTGTTCCCGATTCAGCTTTCAAAACCTGCGAGTAAGTCAGTTCCAATTTTTTATCGGAATTCGGCGGAATCGGGAAAATCGAAGCCTGAAACAAATCCTTCCCGGCATATTCAAGAAGTCCGGGATCGCGCTGCCGCCTGACGATTTCGTCGTAAATCCGCCGCGCTTCCTCGCGCGTGCGAACTTCGCCGACCAGCTTTTTGCCGTTTTCCCAAATTGAAAATTCGACAATCGAAGCCGTTTCGGGAATCGGGAAAAAGTAAGTTCCCTCCAATGTATAAGGCGTGTCGTTTCGAAAAACCTGCTCGACGTGCGTGGTGGCGACTTGCCCTTCAATGCGTGTGTCTAATTGGATTGATTTGACGGGAAGAGCGTTAGGAAGCGGAACAGGACGCGGAATCGGGCGCGGGCAGGGGCGAATATCGCAGATAATCGGCACAATCACGCCCTGCGCTTTTGCCGCAATCGTCGCCGAAATGCAGACCAACAGGACACTCAAAAAACCTAAAACGTTCTTAAAACTCATAGTTTTCTCCTCGAAAAGAATTTACAGCGCGGTTAAACTTACGCTTTGTATGACGTTTAAGGGAACGGAGTTAGTTGCTTTGGCTTGCAAATTATGTTTTTGGAAAAAATTTTCTATCTAAAATTTTAAAGGTTTGGTATTATTCATTACCACAATATCAAAGGAGAAAACTCAAATGAACATCCGCCGCTTTTTTCTTGCATCTCTTTGTGTCCTTTTTTCGGCAAGTATTTTGATGTCGCAAATTTCGAGCGATGAAAATCAGGCTTGTAACCCTGAATTTGCCCGAA
>DATHTS010000826.1:0-2943 GCA_035462935.1 Pyrinomonadaceae bacterium | reverse complement strand
CGATACGAGCGGTTTGGGATTAGGTCTTTCGATTGTCAAAACTCTGGTCGAGAAACATTCAGGAATAGTTCGGGCGGAAAGCGCGGGAGTCGGACAAGGCTCGACCTTTACGGTTATTCTGCCTTTGACCGAAACAAAAATTACCGCCGACGAAAAAAAACCGATTCCCCAGGATGAGCGCCCCTTAAACGGCGTAAACGTCTTGATTGTAGAGGATGACACTGATTCCGGCGAGGTTTTGGAGTTGTTCCTCACGCAGAGCGGAGCGAGGGCGGCGTTTGCCGATTCTGCAAAAAAAGCAATGAAAGTCCTGGAAAACAAACGCGGAGAATCGCCCGATATTATCATTTCTGATTTAGCAATGCCCGACGAAGACGGATATTCTTTGATAAATCGAATAAGAAGGCTGCCGTCCCAAAAAGGCGGACAAATTCCCGCTATTGCCTTGAGCGCGTTTGCTTCCAATGACAATAAAAAGAAAGCCTTTGAAGCGGGCTTTCAGAAATATCACACGAAACCGTTTGAGCCGGATTTATTGATAAAGGAAATTTTGGAATTGGTAAATAAATAAAGGCAAAAGTAAAAAGGTAAAAGGCAAAAAATCAATTTTACCTTTTTACTTTTGCCCGATTTTCACATTATCTAAGCCTTTTTGCCTTTCCGATTAACTCTATAAACTCGCCGCGATAATTTTTCAAATCGTTTCCGCGCGCGGCGTTTGCCAGAGCGTAAGTATTTTCAAAATTCGCCGCGCCTTTATAACGCGAATCGCGCAAAATCAAACCGAATTGAGCAACCGCCGAGGCGAATTTCAAATTCTCCGAAGCGTTTTCGATTGAGTTATTCCTGTCCAAAACGCCCATCGTCAAAAGTTTGCTTTGTTCTTCGTCCGGTTTTTTGTAGCGAAGTTTGACGGTCATTAATTCGTCATTAAATTTTGTCTCGGTCGTCTCGTTTTTAGAATATTTCAGCTCGATGCCGTCGTTCTCGATTTTTTGACCGGCAGGAACGATTTCGTAAAGCGCGGTAACGGAATGCCCGGCGCCGATTTCGCCCGCGTCTTTTTTGTCGTCGTTAAAATCGCGGTCAGCCAAAAGCCGGTTTTCGTAACCGATAAGGCGATAACCGGCAACTTTCGCCGGATTAAATTCGACCTGAATTTTCACGTCTTTCGCAATAGTGTAAAGCGTTCCGGCAACTTGCTCACCGAGCGCCTTGCGAGCCTCTTCCTGCGAATCAATGTAGGCATAATTTCCGTTGCCTTTGTTGGCGAGCTTTTCCATCATCGAATCATTCAGGTTTCCTGTTCCAAAACCCAGAACCGAAAGGAAAATCCCGCTTTGACGCTTGTTTTCGATGAGTTTCACGAGTTCGTCGTCGGTTGACAAGCCGACGTTAAAATCGCCGTCCGTCGCCAAAATCACGCGATTGTTTCCGCCTTGAATAAAATTATTCAGCGCAACTGTGTAAGCAAGCCGGATTCCCTCGCCGCCGTTGGTCGAACCGCCCGCTTCCAGATTGTCCAAAGCCGCGAGGATTTCGCCTTTATTTCCCGCTTGAGTCGAAGGCAAAACCAAACCGCTTGCGCCTGCGTAAACTACAATCGCTACACGGTCTTGCGGTCTTAATTGATTCACCAAAAGGCGAAAAGCGTCTTTCAAAAGCGGCAGTTTATCAGGCGAGTTCATCGAGCCGGAAACATCGAGCAGAAAAACCAGATTCGACAAAGGCACGTTGTCGAGCGCGACCTTTTTGCCCTGTAAGCCGATTTGCACGATTTTATGTTTCGCGTTCCAAGGTGCGGCGGCAACTTCCGTATTGACTGAAAAAGGAATGTCGCCAATCGGCTGCGGGTAATCGTATTCAAAATAATTGATTAACTCTTCAATGCGAACCGCGTCTTTCGGCGGAAGTTGCCCGTCGTTCAAATAACGGCGGACATTCGCGTAAGAAGCCGTGTCAACATCAATCGAAAAAGTCGAAAGCGGAGCGCGAGTTGTTTCCAAAAAAGGATTTTCGTTAATTTCCGCGTAGCGTTCCCCGATTCCTTTTTCTTCTTTATAAATGGCATCTTGAGCAACATTCGGAGTTGTCATTAAAGCCATATTCGCATTTGTATTGGTCGAAACTCTTTCGTAACTCGTTCCATTTGTATTTGTTGATGATGTGCTGCAAGCCGAAAAAATTACTGAACCCAACAAAACCAAAGCAATAAAAAATTTTGCATTGCGCGCGATTTGTTTTTTCATTGAAATTCCTCCAAAAAAAATTGCAAGCTTGAAACTTGACTTAAATTCTCGGTTCAAGGACAAGAACGAGGGTCAAAATTCAAACTTGCAAAAAATTTTAGAAAGAATTTTTCAGCTAAAAACTTTTCACGACAGCCACGGCATTGCTTTCGTTAAATCTGGGAATGCTGTTTTTCGTTCCCGCGACAACATAAAGATTTTCGTATGAGCCCAATTCGTCGCGCCATTTGTAGCTGGACGTAATTGATTGCGAGGCTGTGTTATTTCTATTGAAAAACGGTTCGAGCCAAAGTTTCTCCGTTGCTAAATAGCGCGTGCCGCCTGCATCTTTGGTAAAGAAATGCAGCGAAACGTATAATTTTTCAACCGAACTCGTCTCGCGCTCGATTAACAAATCCGTTTCAAGCTGTTTTGTTTTCTGGTTAAAAGTCGCTTGAACAACCCTCGCGGAAGAATTTTCCGCTGACGATTTAACTTGCTTCCAACAGCTCGATTTATATTCGACTGTTTTCGGCACTTCAAAAACCTTTATCGCGTCGCGGCTCGGCAATTCGGTAAAGAAAGCTGAAATCAAACCTGCCGTTCCGACAATAAGGGCGAACAATATAAATCCGAAAATGTGTTGTTTCATAGTTTAATACTCCTTTTCAAAACTATCTCAAGAATGAGAATAAACCATTTTCTTGCAAAGTTA
>DATHTS010000825.1:0-6248 GCA_035462935.1 Pyrinomonadaceae bacterium | reverse complement strand
CAATTGGTTTTCGTTTGATAAGCATTTTTATCAATAAACAAACCGGCGAAGGCGGCGGAGAAAGCAAATGCGGTTATAAATGCGACGGCTGAAATTAAACTTTTACTTCTCATAGCAATCTCTATTATGACTTATCGGCGGCGAAATTTGAAATCTTTTTTGCGGAAAATTTTGAAAAAGATTTTTGTCGCAGCGAATTTCTGCTAAAGTTAATCGAATGCGACCGCAAGAGTTAATCCGAAAAAAACGCGACGGCGGAAAATTTTCGGCGGAAGAGATAAAAGCTTTTATTAAAGGTGTAACTGACGAAAGTTGGGCGGATTATCAAATCACCGCGCTTGTGATGGCGATGTTTTTAAACGGTCTCGATGTGGACGAGCAAAACGCCCTGACCGGCGCGATGCTGCGTTCGGGCGAGGTTTTGGATTTTTCCGACATTGAAAAGCCGATTGCCGATAAACATTCGACCGGCGGCGTGGGCGATAAAACTTCTCTGATAATCGCGCCTCTGGTCGCGGCTTGCGGCGCGGCAGTTCCGATGATTTCCGGTCGCGGGCTCGGACACACGGGCGGAACGCTCGACAAACTCGAATCAATTTCCGGCTATCGCGTCAATTTATCGCTCGAAGAATTTCGACAAATCATCAAAAAATGCGGTTTTTCAATGATCGGGCAAACGGCGGAAATTGCGCCCGCGGATAAAAAACTTTACGCCTTACGCGACGCGACGGCGACAGTTGAATACATTCCTTTGATCGTCGCTTCGATTATGTCGAAAAAATTGGCGGAAGGCTTGGACGCGCTCGTTCTGGACGTGAAAACCGGAAGCGGCGCGTTTATGCAAAAGCTCGAAGACTCGAAAAAACTCGCCGAAGCGATGGTCAAAACGGGAAAATCTCAAGGCGTGAAAACCGAAGCGGTGATTTCCGATATGAATCAGCCGCTCGGAAAATTTGTCGGAAACGCGCTGGAAGTCTACGAATGCGTGAAGATTTTGCGCGGCGAGGCGGACGAGAAAATGCGCCCGACGCTCGAGCTTTCCGTCGAACTAACGGCGCGAATGTTGGTTTTGTGCGGTATTGCTGACACAATTCAAAATTCAAAATTCAAAATTCAAAATTCACTTGAATCGGGTGAAGCATTAGAAAAGTTTAGGCAAAATGTGGAATTACAAGGCGGTGATGTAAAGGTTTTCGATAATCCTGAAAGCTTGTTTGATAAAAATTTGATCGAATTTTCGGTAAAGGCGCAAAGAGCAGGTTTTATTTCCGAGATTGATACCGGCGCGGTCGGCAGCGCGATTGTGGGAATCGGCGGCGGAAGAACAAAAGCGGAAGACGGAATTGATCACGCAGTCGGCTATGCTTGCGAAACGAAAATCGGCGATGAAGTCAGAGAAAACGAAACTCTCGGCGTTTTGTATTGCCGGAATGAAACTCAATTTGCCTCAATTCATAAAAAACTCATCCGGGCGTATAAAATCAGTGACGAAAACAACTTAAATGATTCTCGACTAATCAAAGCGGTTATCACGAACTAAAAAATCCTGCAAGGGAAAATCTTTTTATTCGTTCAGCAGATACAAGCCGCATAGAAAAGGCAAAATTTCGTCAAACTAGGAGAAAAATATGAAAAGTTGTTTTCAAAGACTGTCGCTGGTTTTTTTAGTGATTTTTGTTTTCGCAAGCTTCAGTCTCGCTCAAAAACGTCCCGTCAAACCCGTCAAAAAAGTTCCCCAAGAACAAACCGAAGCCAAACCCGCTGCCGACAATCGCGCCGCGCTTGAAATGGTTTTTGTGCTCGACACGACCGGTTCGATGGGCGGTCTGATTGAAGGCGCGAAGCAGAAAATCTGGGGAATTGTTAATGAAGTAATGCAGAAAGAATCGCGCCCGCGCGTGCGCGTCGGGCTGGTCGCGTATCGTGATATCGGCGATGAATACGTGACGAAAATTCTGCCGATCACGGAAGATTTGGATAAAGTTTATACGACATTAATGGGGTATAAAGCTGACGGCGGAGGCGATGAGCCGGAAAACGTGCGCAGGGCTTTAGCGGAAGGCGTGAAACAAGCGGGCTGGTCGCAGCCGAAAACAGGGCTGGCGCAAATCCTGTTTTTAGTCGGCGACGCGCCGCCGCAAAATTATAAACAGGAACCCGACGTTTTGATAACAACAGCCGAAGCGGTTCGCAAAAATATGATCGTCAATACGATTCAGTGCGGCGGCATTAACGGCACGCGCGAGATTTGGCAGCAGATCGCCCGGCGCGGCGAAGGAAAATATTTTGCCATCGCGCAGGACGGCGGCGTGCTGGCGGTTTCTACGCCTTACGACAAAAAACTAGCCGAACTCGCGGAAAAAATCGGCAAGACTTACATTACTTATGGAAATGCTGCGGCTCAAAGAGTAAATGCGGCGCGGCAGGTGAGTAACGAAGTAACTATCACCTCCGGCGCTACTGTTTCCGCGCAAGCCGAAAGAGCCGTGAACAAGGCGGTTAATTCTTTCCAATATGAGGGTGATTTATTGCAGGATATCGAAAACGACGCGGTAAAACTCAAGGACGTAAAAAAGGAAGATTTGCCCGAAGAATTAAAAAATCTCTCGCCGGAGGATAGAAAAAAAGAGGTCGAAAAGCGTCTGGCGGAGAGAGCTGAAATTCGTAAGGAAATCATGGAGCTTTCCAGGCAGCGCGATGCATTTGTGGCGGCTGAACGCAAAAAACTCGGCGAGCAAAGCGGCTTTGACGCCGCGGTTACACAGGCTCTAAGCGAGCAGCTGCTCAAAAAGGGCATCAAATAAATCCGGGCGGGCAAGGTTTCACACTTGCCCATTTTTTTATATCTCTGTAATCTTATCTCACCAAAGTTTCATCAGATAAAACCGTATGAAAATCAAATTAGTTTCCTTTTTATTTATTATCGCTCTAATGGTTTTCGGCGTTTCTTCGTGCAGCCGCGAAATCGAAGCCGAAAAACAATGCAAAATCAGAGTCGGGATTGTTTTCGACATAGGCGGCAAGAATGATCGTTCTTTCAACGCGGCGGCGTGGGAAGGCGTGCGGCGCGCTGAAAAGGAATTGCCGATTTGCCTTTATGATGTTGAGCCGGGCAATCCGACCTCGATTGAACCGGCGATGCGGGCGTTTGCCGAAAAGAATTTCGATTTGATTATCGGCGTCGGCTTCGCGCAAGGTCCGATTATGCAGAAGGTGGCTGAAGATTATCCGAACATTAATTTTGCGATTGTTGACGGCGTGATTTTGGATAAAGAAGGCAATCCGCTGAAAAATGTCGCCTCCTTAGTTTTCCGCGAACACGAAGGCTCTTATCTGGTCGGAATGATTGCGGCGGAAAAATCGAAAACCGGAGTTTTGGGATTCGTCGGCGGAATGGACATTCCGCTGATTCACCGTTTTGCAAAAGGCTACGAAGAAGGCGCGAAATCCGTTAATCCGAATGCCAAAATTATTACAAATTTTGTCGGCGTAACTGATTCGGCTTGGAACAATCCGGGCAAAGGCAAGGAACTCGCGCTCTCGCAAATCCAGCAGGGCGCGGACGTGATTTTCACTGCCGCCGGAAACTCCGGCTTGGGCGCTTTCGATGCGGTTGAGCAGTTCGGCAGAAACCCGCAGGGCGAGGCGAATAAATTCGTCATCGGCGTTGATTCAAATCAGAATATGGTAAAGCCGGGATTTGTTTTAACCTCGATGGTCAAGCGCGTGGATAATGCGGTTTATGACGCGGTGAAGGAAGTTCTTGGCGGACAATTCAAAGGCGGGTTTCACACTTTCGGTCTGGAAAAAGACGGTGTGGCATACGCGATGGATGAGCACAATAAAGAACTAATTCCAAAAGATGTGATTCAAAAGGTTGAAGAAGCGAGAAGCAAAATCGTTGCGGGGGAGATAAAAGTTACTGACGCGATGGCGAAATAATTTGATGCTATAATCGTTTAGTTAAAAGGAGCAAAACAATGCCGGAAGTTTTGGAGATCGAACAACTTGAAATTGAACGACCGGATAACCAGGAATCCAAAATAGCTTCCTGGTTAGCGGAAATTCCTTCAAACGTTATCGAAGAATTAGATTTAGCCGAAGGCTCAAAAATCGCAATAACTCTCAAAAACGGAGAAGTGTCGGGTGATATTTTGCCGCCGCTTGCGCCAAAGCAGAGAGAAATCTCGCAGCGTATTTTGGAAAAAGACGCGAAGTTTTTGAGGAGTTGAAACGGCTTGGCGACTGAAGAAACCGTTTATCTTTCATACGCGGAATCGGTCAGACACCATTTTGAGCTAATGCTGTCATACGACGAAATCCGATTTGGCGTGGACAGCCGCGGTCTGATCAAGTCGGCTTTAGCTCGCCCTCAGCATGCCGCCGTTTACGAAAATGCGGACATTGTTCGACAAGCCGCAACGCTCTGTTTCGGAATGATTAAAAATCATCCATGGCTCGGAGGAAACAAACGCACGGCGACCTATTTGATGGAAATTTTTCTCGAATTAAACGGGTATCATTTAGATTATGAGTTAGTCGAGATTATCGAGCTTTCCTTAAACGTTGAATCAGACGTTTGGAAAGTTGATGAGATCGAAAATTGGCTGCGAAATAAAGTTAAAAAACTTAAATAATGCTTGAACTTAGAAACATAACCAAAACATTCGGAAACGTCATCGCCAACGATGACGTTTCAATCAAAATCGAAAAAGGCACGATTCACGCGATTGTCGGCGAGAACGGCGCGGGGAAATCTACGATTATGCGGATCGCTTACGGGTTTTACACGGCGGATTCGGGTGAGATTTTTGTTGACGGGAAAAAGGCGGAGATAAACAATCCGCACGATGCGATCCGGCTTGGAATCGGGATGGTGCATCAGCATTTTATGCTGGTTGATACGATGACGGTCGCCGAAAATATCATCTTGGGCGCGGAAACGGGCGGCGCGTTGAATCTCGATTTGGAGAAGGCGAACGAGGCAATCGCGCGGCTTTCCAATGAATTGAAATTGGGCGTAAATCCGCGAGCTTTTATTGAAGATTTGTCGGTTGGCGCGGAGCAGAGAGTCGAACTGTTGAAGGCGCTTTACCGCAACGCCGAGCTTTTGATTTTGGACGAGCCGACCGCCGTTCTGACGCCGCAGGAAGTTGAGGATTTTTTCAATATCTTGCGGCGAATGCGCGAGCAGGGGAAAACGATTGTTCTTATCACGCATAAGCTCGAAGAAGTTCTGGCGATTTCCGATTTTGTAACCGTGATGCGTGACGGCAAGACAGTCGGCGATGTAAAAACTTCCGAGACGAGCGCGAAGGATTTAGCGCGAATGATTGTGGGGCGCGACGTTTTATTGAGAGTTGAAAAAACGGACGCGAATCCGAGCGAAACGGTTCTTGAAGTGCAGAATCTTTCGGTCGTCGGCAAACACGGCGAAGCGGTGGGAGATATTTCGTTTAACGTTCGCGCCGGGGAAATCGTCGGCATCGCCGGAATCGAGGGCAACGGGCAAACCGAGCTGATTGAAGCGATTGCCGGTTTGACTCCGGTTGCCGGCGGCTCGATAAATTTTGCAGGAAATGACATTTCCAATCTTTCTGCCCGAAAAAGAAAGGAACTCGGCATCGCGCATATTCCCGAAGACCGTCACCGGCGCGGGCTTTTGTTGAATTCGGATCTGGAAGAAAATTCTATTCTAGGTGTTCACTATCGCCCGCCTGTAACCGCCGGAGGATTTTTAAACGCTTCGACGATTGAAACGCGCACCAAAGAAATCATTCAAAATTTCGACGTGCGCCCGCCGAATCCCCATCTGGCGGCAAAATCGCTTTCCGGCGGCAATCAGCAGAAATTGATTATCGGCAGAGAATTCGAGTTAAATCCGAAATTATTACTCGTTTCCCAACCGACGCGCGGCGTTGACATCGGCGCGATTGAGTTTATTCACCGAAAATTAATTGGTCTGCGCGATGCGGGAACGGCGGTTTTGCTGGTTTCGGCGGAACTGGAAGAAGTTACGGCTTTAGCTGACCGGCTTTTGGTGATTCGCCAAGGTAAAATCGTCGGCGAAGTTGACCCGAAAGTTACTTCAAATGAAGAAATTGGGTTGATGATGACAGGTGGAGTAATGTAATATTCCTTTCAAAAGTAGTAGGTAAAATTTGAATTATGGCTACTGAGAAAAAAACAAAAAATATAAAAGATAATAGTGAAGAAATAACAAGTCTAAAGAGTGAAGTAAGTAGATT
>DATHTS010000824.1:0-5759 GCA_035462935.1 Pyrinomonadaceae bacterium | reverse complement strand
CTTACTGCTCACTGCTCACCGCTCACTGCTCACTACTTTATGAAATGCAAATTATTCAAAATTCATCTCGACGAAGAAGCGCGGAGTTTTGAGGAAGCAAAGCTCAATAAATTTCTCGAAAATGTAAGCGTAAATCAGGTTTTCGCGTCGGTCGTCAATAATGAATTTTGGTCTGTTCTCGCTTTTTATGAGGAAGGCTTTGCGCCCGACCGAAAAATCAGCAAGCCGGAAATCGTGGTCGAAAGACCGGAAAGCTTTTCTCCCGAAAAAACAAGCGAACCGAAAGAAAGCGTTCCCGAACCGATTATTCTCAATGCCGAAGAAGAAGCGATTTATAACACTCTGCGCCAATGGCGAAGCGAGCGGGCGAATCAGGACGGGCTGCCGCCGTATATGATCGCGCATAACGATTCGCTGATGCAGATGGCGCAAATGCGCGTTTCGAGCAGGGAAGAGCTTTTGCAAATCAAAGGATTCGGTGAAAAGAAGGCGGAAAAATACGGCGGTGAAATTTTGGAAATTTTGCGCGGGCGAGATGGTGAGCCGCAGATGTGAAGATTACGCAAAAGTGCATAAAGTAATTAAAGATTATGAAGGATTTTGAAAACCAAAAATCCTCTAGTAAAGCAAAATCAAGCGATAAGGACAAGGGGAAAAGCAGTTTATTTATCGGGAGCCGCCGCGCTTTGTTCGGCGGTATTTTGACGGCGGCGGTGGCTTTGGGCGGGCAATGGATGGTCGGGCAGGTTTACAGCGGCTATGAAGCCCGGCAGCTTTTGGAATCTTTGAATTCAGCCGCCCTGTTTCTCGGCAGTTCGGTCGTAACCGCTTCGGCGACGATTCTGGCTTTGATGTTGACGCTGCTCAGTTTGACCGACCAGACCGACAGCGATTTTGATAACGATTTTTATCACCGGATTAAAAGAATCGGTTTGATGGCAACCATCGCATTTTCGGGCGGAATGATTCTCTTGCTTTTTTTGAGCGTCCCGATAAAAGAATCCGACAATGTTCCGAGCCGCTGGTTCACCATAATTTATTATATTTTGATTGTTTTTTCAGCCGTTCTCAGCGGTTTGCTGGTTTCGCTTGTTCTTATGCTGTTTAATGCGGTTACCAGTTTGATTGATGTCGTGCGCCCATCGGTAAACGACGAAGAAGATGAAGAATAATTCAGGAGAAAAATTCGACTGTGGATACTTCTCAATTGCCCCCGACCAGAAAAGGCAGACAATACGAAATACGCGCCATCAGCCTGCGCGATTTTGCGGGTTTGAAGCGCGACGACGAAAGACTCGACCCGTTTGAACTGGCGCGTTATGCCAAACTCATCGTGGCGGAATTTGACCAGATCGAGCCGTTTTTAACCGAAGAAACCAGAAATCACCTGCTCGGAACGGGCCAAGATAAATGGTCTGGCGGCGCGTGCTCGCAAAAACTTTTTGACGGCAAAAAACTTATAATTCTCAATCCGACGCACGGCAAAAACCGGCAAAACGCAACCCTGATGGAAGAAATCTGCCACGTTTTTCTGGGACACAAACCGAGCCGCCTGGCAATAAAAACCGTCAATAAACAGGGAAAAGTCATCGCCAGAGATTATCGTCCCGAAATCGAAGAGGAAGCATATTCCATCGGCGCGGCGGCTCTTGTGCCGTTTTCCTCTTTGCGCCGAATGGTCAATCAAGGAAAAACTTCGAGAGAAATCGCCCGCCATTTTAACGTCAGCCGCGAACTTGTCGAATATCGTATGAAGGTCTCGCGTCTGTGGGAACAGTATAAAGAGATGGTTTATAACGGTTGATTGTTGATAAATAATGGTTTAATGTTTCTAATCAGCAGTTGAAGACGTAGCGCCGCCATCTTAGCGGCAGTCTCGGAGGGCATCTTGCCCTCAGTGCGTGAGCGATAGCTCGCGCAAGAATGATTGAAAACAACAATTGTTTTATTCAAAGCAGCAAGTTAGCTAGACAAGTGGCGGACGTGATGCCGCCACGACTGCCGGCAAGATGCTGGCGTTACAATTTGTAACTAATTTCTAATCATTAATCTGCGCTCGATAAATGTTCGAAACAGTCACCAAAAATGAAAAAAGCTCCACTCCTGACCCCGATCTTACGGTCGTGGACAAGCTGCGGCTGCTGCTCGATATTACCAAGACAATCAGCCGCTCAATGGATTTAGAGGAGCTTTTAACGCTGGTGATGGACACGCTCGGCTCTTTAATTCATTACGATGCCGCAGGCATTTACCTGATTGATCATGATAAAACGGGCGGAAGTCCTTATATTTTCAAATCAAAAGTTTTGCGCGGTTACGAGATAAGTTTCGCATTGGTCGAGCCGCGTTTGAAAATGGGCGAAGGCTTTATCGGGAGGGTGGCGCAAACCGGCAAATCCATCATCTCGCCCGATGTCAGCAAAGACCCGCATTATTTTCCGGCGCGAGGACTCACCAAATCGGAAATGGTCGCGCCGATTATTGTCAATGATGAGGTTATTGGTGTTTTCGACCTCGAAAGCGACAAGCTAAACGCTTACACGCAAGACGATTTATCAATTTTGCAGCTTCTCGCCTCGCAAGTCGCCATCATCATCGAAAAGGTCAAACTTCACGAGCAGCTCGTTGAAAAAAAACGCCTCGAAGCCCAGCTCGAAATTGCCCGCGAAGTCCAGTTAGAACTCCTTCCCGGAGCCGACCCGAAGCTGAAAGGCTTTGATCTGAGCGCCTATATTTTCCCGACCGAAGAAGTTTCGGGCGATTATTACGATTGGGTGAAAATTTTTGATGACCAAATCGGAATCGTCGTGGCAGACGCCGTCGGGAAAGGCATTCCCGCCGCGCTTTTGATGGCGTTTCTGCGGGCTTCACTTAGAACCGCCGTCGAAATCGGCTACGCGCCGCACATCGCAATGGCAAAGGTCAGCGATCTTTTAAGGGATTCGGTCGAAGAACATCAATTTATCACCGCCATTTACGGGCTTCTGGACGCCACTAACCGCACGTTCGTTTTTTCAAACGCGGGACACAACCCACCGCTTTTAATCAAGCCGAACGGCGAATACCGCTTCGTCGAATACGGAAATTTGCCTCTCGGAATGTTTCAGGGAACGCGCTATCACCAGCATTTTATCCGCTTTGAACCCGAGCATGTTTTGGTGCTTTACACCGATGGAATTACGGAAGCGGAAAATGCGGACGGCGAAGAATTCGGGCGCGCGAGATTCGCCCAGAGAGTTTTGGAAGGAATTCACCTGCCTGCCAAGGAAATGATTGATTTTATCCGCAAAGGCGTGGCTGATTTTACCGAGCGAAAGTTTTTGGATGACGACGGAACGCTGTTTATTGTAAAAGCAAAGTAATTCTACAGCGAATTTTGAATCAGTGCAGAGTAAGCGGCAAGCGTTTTGAGTCCCGCGTTTACGCGGCTTTTGTTTGGCAATTAGCCGCGAAAACGCGGGACTCAAAACGCGCCCGTAAATTCAATCTAAATTTGCTCTGATTTTAATTTACGATTCTTTGTTTTTCCTAAAATACTCGCCAATCCCGTTTCTTCCGCTCATCATTACCGCGACGAGAATCGCCCCGTAAATTATCTGGCGCATATTGGCGGCGATGTTGTTCGGCATCCCGACAAAGCGCAGAATTTCCGGCAGTAAAATCATAAATGCCGCCGCCAGAAAGCTGCCCCAAAGATTACCCATTCCGCCGATGATGACGATTGAGAGAATAAAAATCGATTCCGCGACGGTAAAGCTCGTCGGGTCAATGTAAGAAATATAATGAGCGTATAAAGCGCCGGGAATCGCCGCAATCGCCGCGCTGATCGCGTAAGAGACGACCTTCGATTGATAAATGTTTTTCCCGATGCTTTCCGTGTAAATTTCATCTTCGCTGATCGCCAGCAGAGTTTTGCCGAAAGCCGAGTTGAAAAGATTGTTCAGCACATACCAGACGGCGAGCATAAAAAACAGGCTCAAAAGCAAAAACGGAATTTTGCCGTCTAAAGCAGCGCCGAAAAACGAAATTGAAGGAATGCCCGGAATGCCCAAAGGTCCGTTCGTCAAACCCATCCAGTTGTTCATCACTGAGAAAATAACCACCTGAATCCCCAGCGTGCAGATAATAAAATAATCGTCCACCGTCCGCAAAGCGATCAGCGAAACCAGCAGCGAAACACCGACGCAAACCAGCATCGCAAGCGGCAGATTTATCCAGAAAGGTATCCCGAACTGCTGTGATAAAATCGCCGTTGTATAAGCCCCGATGCCGTAAAATCCGGCGTGAGCCAGCGAAATCAAACCCGTCAGCCCCGCCGACAGATTCAGGCTCTGCGCCAGCAGCGTGTAAAAGCAGATAAAAATGAGCAGGTGTAAAATGTATTCCACAAAACCGGTTGGCGTTAGGCACTCGGCAGTTAGCAGTAATTTTGCCTCGTCAAATCTCCGACTGCCTACTGCCGCTGCCTTCTGCCTACTTGCCTTATATCTCGACCTTTCTCAATCTAACGCCGCTAAAGCCCAACGGTTTCCAAATCAAAAACAAAATAAGAATAATATAAGCCACCGCATCCATCCATTTCGTATCAATGTAATAAGCCGCCAAATGCTGCGCCGTCGCCACCAGCAGCGCGCCCGCTATCAAACCTCGCGTGCTGCCGACTCCGCCGATAATCATTACCACCACGCCGTAAAGCAAAAGATTAAACCCGAAAGTCGGCGTCATATTGGTATCCATCGCCGAAAGAATCCCCGCCGCCGCCGCCAATGCCGAACCGATGCCGAAAGCGATTAAGATTACCCTGTTTGAACTGATGCCGTAAATGTTGCAAAGCTCCGGGTTGCTCGAAACCGCCCTGATTGATTTGCCGACCGAAGTAAACTGCAAAAAAAGATTGACGGCAATAAACAAAGCGATAGAAACAAGTATGGTAATGATTTGAATATTGGTAATGTATGCGCCGAAAATCTCATTGCCAACGGTTACTTCTCCAATTCTGATAACTTTGGGATCGTCGCCAAAATAAAGCGAGATGCAATTTTGCAGCACGACATACAAACCGATTGAGGCAATCAAATAAGCCAATGCCGGAAAATTTCTTTTCCTCATCGGGCGATAAACAAGAATTTCACAGAGTAAGCCAATGCAGGTTGCTAGTGTAATTGCCATGATTATTGAAATTGTAAAAGGAAGCGGAAGTTGATTTGCAAAAAGGAAAGTGAAGTAAGCACCGAGTGTAATTATTACAGCATGTGCAAGATGAAAGAATTTTGTAGGAAAATAAATTACAGAAAACGAATTGGCAAGCAGCAAATAAATTGAAGATGATAAAAGTATATTTATTATCACTTGTGAAGTCACAAATGTTACGCCCCCAAGTTTGGAATTTGACCTAGTGCAACCATATTAATTGACAAAAAGTGTGCTTCTTCGGTAAGACACAATTTTACTGCTTTTGCAACTGAAGAAGGTGGCATCTTAGGAATTTCTTGGAGGTCGTACCCAAATGTTTTACAAATTTTGATTATGGCTTTTTTTATTTCTTTGTTGTCATAAAATCCTGTGTCAACTATTCCAGGATTTACCTCAGCAATCCTAATGTTTTTTTTATTAAGTTCAAGGCAAAGACTGCGAACGGCATTATGTAATCCGCCTTTTGCGGCTGAATGAGAAAAGCCATAAGGAAAAGGTCTAATTCCGCTCATTGAATTTATTACAACTACTCTAGTTTCTTTTTGCTTTTCAAAAACAGGTGCTAA